>VEND01000038.1 GCA_009711765.1 Bacillota bacterium
AATTTTGCCGCCGACTTTCTTCAGATCCCACCTCACGGTGGGCACCCTTGTCTTAAGCTAACACCTAAATCACCTTCGGTGTTCGGGACTTTCACCCTATAGACTGTGCCCATACTGGGCACACAAATATAAAAAACGACTTAAAATAGTCGTTTTTTATTAAGTATTATATATACCTTTACTCTCCATATACTTATAGATAGCCTCTCCATGTTGTTGCTCTTCTTTTTGAATATGATTTAATACTTGTCTTAAATTGCTGTCTTTAAATTCAAAGATTGCAGTGTTATAAGTACTAGAAATATACTTTTCTGTCATTAACACATCTTTACAAAGAGTTTCGTCATTTTTATAATATTGTATTGTATCAGTAGGAGATATGTTTTGTATTTGTTGCTGATTTTGTGTGCTTTGTCCTCCTTGTTGATTTTTATTTTGAGATACATCAGGTACTTGACCATTAAGTATACTATTAATTGTATTTAGATGCTGTTGTTCTTGACTTGCGTGAGATTTAAATATTTCCTTTAATTGTGTATCCTGTGCCTCATTAGCATAATTATTATATTTTTTTACACACATTTCTTCATGACTCTTTTGGTCTAATAAAAGCATTCTTTCCTTTTGTGACAGATTTAAATTCATTAAAAACACCTCCTATATATTATTTTCCTTAATTTAAAATAAATTTATTCATTTATGTTTATTTCAATGAAAAAGAATATAAATAAGACAAAACTACTCCTTTCCTTTTGGGAGTAGTTTCTTTTAAACATTAATGAATGAAAAAAGATACAACATTCCTTAACCTATAATTACAGTAATTCCTAATACAAAACAAAATTTCTTTCGCCCATAATTTTCCTTCTTAGCATTTAAATTATTTACTAGATACCTTAATAAGTTTTTTAAAAACTTTAAGCATATTTTCATCCTTTTTTACCGCCATCATTTCTGGATGCCACTGTACTCCTAGTATAAACTGTTCCCCTTTCTTTTCAATTGCCTCTATAACTCCATCTTTAGCTTTAGCTGATATAATAAACCCTGGTGCTACATCTTTTATTACTTGATGATGGAATGAATTTGTTAAAATTTCTTTTCCTAAAACTTCTCTAAGTATTGTATTCTCCTTAACCTCTACCGTATGTGTAACTATATTAGATAAATTATACTGATCATGCTTTATCTTACATCCTTCTATGTATGATAGATCTTGATATATATTTCCTCCAAAAAATACATTTATTATTTGATGTCCTCTACATATACCAAGAATAGGCTTATTAAGTTCATAAGCCTTCTTTAAAAGCTTTAAATCAAATTTATCTCTTTCAGGCAATATATTACCTAACTTTTGTAATGGTTCTTCTCCATATGATAAAGGAGTAACATCATGACCTCCTGATAATATTAGTCCATCCATTCTTTCTATACATTTCTTAATATTTTCTTCATTATCTGTAAGTGGAATTATTATAGGTACTCCCCCTACTAATTCAACAGATTTAATATAATCTTCATTAACATATACTCTTCTATATCCAGGAAATCTTCCACTTTCATCAACTTTTAATTCTGCAGAGATTCCTATTAATGGCCTCTTTTTCATTTGTCAAGCCTCCCTTATTAGTTTACTATTTTCTATTATATGTAAAGCAAGTTATATGCCAAGACCTATCTTATGTTTAATTTTCCATTTAAAATATTAAAAAACTACATGTAGTTACTTTTTTAACAAAAAGCAAGAATATAATCCTTTAACCTTTTAATTATTATATTGAACTTAATGGGTTAAACAGGTTAAAAATAGGAAAGTATTAACCTATTTAACCTATTTAATTGTTTATATTTCAATATATCTTTAATAGAGGAATTTGACGAAATATGAAGAATATTAATTATAAGGCGTTTAAAATTTTATCTAAATACATTTTGGGGGGATATTTTGAATATAAAAAGAGAAAAAAAATCAACAAAGACCTCAACAGAAAACAAATATAGATTAAAATTAATAAAAAGTTTATTACCAGGAGATGTTATTTTACATCCTGTATATAGAACTGATGGGCTTTTATTGGTAAAAAGATATAAACTATTAACTTCTGAATTAATAGAAAAAATTAAAAAAAATACTGATTTAGACTTACCTGTAATAATTTCAAAATCAAATGATGATTTTGCAAATTTCTTAGTTAAAAGACAGTATGAAAGTTCTGATTTTATTAATAAATTAAAAAAAGTAGCTAATAATCACAAAGAAAATATAGTTGATTCTATTACTATAAATTCATTCGTTGATGATAGAGTAATAATAAAAAAGGATAAAATAAATAAACCTAATAAGAAAGACAATTATTTTATAAGATTTTTATCACAATATCCTTTATGGGCTACTTTAGAAGATAAATTAGAGAGTTTTATACTAAAAGAACGGGCAAAGAATATAAAGAAAGAATTATTAAAACTTATGAGAGAAGAAAAATTATATTATACTTTACTAGATGAAATTAAAGAATATAAGGATATTTTATTTATACATAGTATTAATACCACTTGCATCTCTCTAATAATTGGTTTAGTTCTTGAACTTAATGATAACGATTTAATTAATTTAGCAACTGCTACAATGATAGCAGATATAGGTTTTACAAAAATCTCAAAAAAAGATTTTAATAAATATTTAAATGAAGGGGAAGAAAACAATAATTTATTTATTAAGAATCTAGAAATCTTAAAAGAAATTTCAAAACAATACCCTAAATTAAGAGAAAAATCGATTATTTATGGCAATCTAGATAGGTATGAATTTTTTAATGGAAATGGTCGTCCAAACGGAAAAAAAGGAAATGGCATTAGTCTATTTGGTAGAATAATTTCAATATCTAGAGCATATGATGAAATGGTTGGTGGATACTCGAATGATGGATTTAATTTTATAGAAGCTATTCATAACTTATGGGAAAATAAAAACAAAAGATTTGACCCAAATATTATAAACATCTTTATGTATAGAACTTCTTATTTTCAGTTAGGAAAAAATATATTGATACCCCGTAAAGGGAGTGGTGAAATAATAGGTTTTAGTAATTATTTAGAATATCCATATTTACCTATTGTAAAATTAGATAATGATGAAATAATAGATCTTTATAAAGATATTTATCTTTTTAATAAATCATAAATCCTATAATCAGATAAAAAACTACTCTTATAAAAAAAAGAGTAGCTTTTACATTTAAATAAAATTGTATTAATTATAATGACTCTTTATTTAAATTGTTATATTACTTCTGATACTCCCCTTTGTTCTGATGCTTGGAAATCTTTAAGACCTTTGCTCTGGGTAAAGGTCTTGACCATTATATTATCAACGATAGCAAGGGTAAATACAAAGTCAAAAACATTTATCATATACAAAATGTTAATTTACCATGCTAGACTTAAATATTGGATTTGTAGATTTAATAGAGTTGCCAGCAAGTATTTAGAGAATTACTTATCATAGTTTAATTTCGTTGATATAAGGTTTAGCGTTTCAGTGTCAGATAGAAAAAATATGCTCTTTAAATCTTGTGACTTTAACATAAATGAAACTATAAAATCTATACGAACAAACAAGTTTGATGTATAGCAAGACATTAAGTATTTATTATGAGTAATTCTCTTTAATTTCAGATATAATATAGTGTTAAAAATTTAAAAATAATAAAATAGATAGGTTATACTTTACCTAAATTACTCGAAAGTCAATAAGATAAATAAATAATATTAGAGTTTACCGTTAATTTAATAAGATATTGAAAGGTGGTTAAAGTTAAATGAATAATCAAAACAAAGAAACAAAAACAACTCTGCTAGTATTAAATATTATAGAGTTGTTATTATTCATAATTACACTTGCATTACACTTAACCTTTTACAGTTGGTCTCCTTTATATGAACCTTTAGGCTATCAACTTTTTTATTTCTTTCTACTAATACCTAGCCATCTACTTATTGGAGTTTATTTATTTATATATGATAACACAAAAGAATTGTCAATAACAAACAAAATAATACCCTTCATAGCATCTTTATACCAAAGTTTAGTTTTTGTACTCCCCAAATACCTCTCCAGTTACACAATTACAAACTTATTAAGTCTTATTGCAATAATAATACTTATAATATTTATATTCACTTTTTTAAATTTCATAAAACAATTAAAATATCAAAAAAGAAAAACTAAAAATAATGAATAGATATAAAATGGAGGACGAACACTCTCCTATTATATTACCTAATAAAGTTTATAACATAGCCTAACAATAAGCCCTTTGTTTGATCACCTATTTTTGACTTCATTAGCTACATCATACATCTTTCAATAGCACCAATTCCTAAGAAAACACTTAATTTCAAATTACAAGTAACTGTCACTACTTTAGCAAAGACTTATATATACTAGTTACTAATAAACCTAATATCATTAATATTGTTAAATAATTAATTTTAGAAGTTAAAATTTATTAGTCTCAATATATACCCGTAAAAAGAATATTATTAAACCTCTAGGAAAAAATATTATAAAATATATTTTTTGGAGGGTTCTTATGGAATTGATAAGTTATTTTGGTAATTATAAACGTGCTAATGAAGCTGTTAAAAAATTAAAGGAAAAGGGTTTTAATAGTTTTGTTGATTTAAATGAATATTATGTAAACAGTAAAAATGTAAATATAAACATGCCAGGAAATAAAAAATCTGCAAGTTTATCTGATTTAGTATTAAACTCAGGCTCTAACTATACTGATGCTACAAAGGCACCCTTAGCAGCTGCAGATCCAAAGGTTAGTGGCATGGGGAAAACAGATGAAATTGCAGATATTAACTATAGAGTTATAACTAATATTAAAGCTAATAAAAAAGATGCAATAAAAATTATTAAGGATATGGGTGGTTATCTAGATGACCCAAATATAGAAAGAAAAAAATAAAACTTCCCTTAATAGGAAGTTTTATTTATATATGATTTTGTTTTTACCTTTATTTTTAGCAATATATAAATGTTTATCTGCTTTATTTATTAACTGAAGACAAGAATTATTCTTCAAACCTGAAACTCCTCCACTAATTGTAAGGTTAAAACCTTCCTTAAATTCCATCTCTTCTATTCTTTTTCTTATCCTCTCAGCTAAATTATATGCTCCCTTTAGGTCTGTCTCTGGTAGAATAATAATAAATTCTTCTCCACCATATCTACCTAATATATCTATATCTCTTATACTTTCTTTTAATTTATTACTTATACTTACTAAAACATTATCTCCTACCTGATGGCCATATGTATCATTTACATTTTTAAAATCATCTATATCTAATAAAACTATTGATAATTCATCATTGTATCTTTTAGCTCTTTTTATTTCCTCTTTTATTCTTTCAAAAATATATTTATGGTTATACAAATTAGTAAGACCATCAATTTTAACCATTTCTTGAAGTTTTATATTTTTTTCCTTCAATTTTTGTAAAAGTAAATATGTTCTCATGTTAGATTTTAATCTTGCCATAAAAATTCTTTCATTAAATGGTTTTGTTATATAATCATCTGCACCATTAGAAAGTATCTTTGAAATAATCTTTTGATTTTCAACAGAAGAAATTGCTATTATTAATGCATAATTATATTTTTTTCTTAATTTTAATATTACCTCTTCACCTAAAATTTTAGGCAATACATAATCTACTAGATAAAGTGAATATTCTTTATCTGATTTTATTAATTTTTCTGGATCATTATAATAATCAACATTTGTAATACCATTTAATTCAAATATTTTTTTTATAATTTCAATTTCTAATCTAGAATCATCTAAAACTGCAATGTTAATATTTCTAAGCTTTTCATGGGCAAAATCCATATCTTTAAATTTATTGATATAGTTTTTAAGTCTATTAACAAAATCATTCTTTTCTATGTAATCAATAACGCCCATATTAAAAAGTTTACTCTTTAACTTAATATCTTCCTTTGCAGATAACACAACGATAGGTGTATCTTTAAACTTACTATCATTAATTTCTTTTATAAAATCCTTGCCAAACTTTTCTTTAAACTCTAAACCTGTTATTATTAAATCTATACCTTCGTTTTCTAATACTTTAAAAGCTTCATTTGGAGATTTAACTGAAATATAATTAAATTTCCCATCTGATATAATATCCTCTACTATTTTTTGATAAAAACTATTATAATCCACATGTAATATATTAATCATATTAACCAACTTTCTTCTATTGTATTTAGCTACCTTAATTATATCATAATTTATTTAATAATTAAGACAACTACTTAAAAAATTTGTACATACATCATTAAATCGTTTATATTCCTCTACTTGGGGTAAAGCTCCACTATTACCAAACAAACAACTTTTAAATCTCATATTTAAATTTAAAAA
Source organism: Bacillota bacterium (assembly GCA_009711765.1). GTDB lineage: Bacteria > Bacillota > Clostridia > Tissierellales > MES13 > MES13. The sequence goes on from VEND01000038.1 coordinate 6,447, forward strand.
AATATACATATTATTAAAGTTAGATAATTTATTATTTCTACCCCATATAATTAAAGTTGGTTGTCTTATTTTAGATATTAAATTAACTATGTTTATATCACTAAAACCTGATATAAAAGAAGCAGGAGCATATTTTGCATTATCACCTTGGTGGGATGCTAAAAAATTATACCTTACAACATATGGTGTAACATTTTTATCATCCATATAAACCCTATCTTTTAAAAAATAATCTATACTCTTTTTTGAAGTTAAAGTATTATATAACCCATCCCCTATAAAATCCCCTGTAAATAAACCAAATGTTTTAAAACTAGTTTCACAAGGAAGGTCAGAATAAACTTTTAAAGAAGGACTAATTAATATTAATTTTTTAATATATTCCTTTCTTGTAAAGGAAATAAAAAATAAATAATCAGCAGTCAAGTCACTGGCTATTACACTAACAGGTTCTTTTATCACAACTTCTATAAATTCTATTATAGCAGATGCAAAAGTCATAGGTCTGTATATTATACTATCCTTATCAGATCTTCCAAACCCGGGTAATTCTATAGTATATACTTTAAATTCTTTTGTTAACTCTTTAAAATTTTTTCTCCAAACAAAATTTGATGCACCAGCATTAATTCCATGAATTAATAATAAAGTACTGCCTTTACCTTCCACATTAAAATAAATCTTACCTACACTACTATTATAAAAACCTTCTTCTCCACCTAAAACATTAGGTAAAAAAGGAAGTGTTAAAGGTTTATAATTATTCATAATAACCTCCTTTTGTTTTTATTTAAATATATGAATAAAATATATAAAATATTAAAAAAACGTTATAAAGGATCCTTTATAACGTTTTTAAAATTAAAAACTAAAAAATTACCAATTCTTATTATTTTTTCTTTTAATTTTAATTAATACTTAATATACTTAATTTTAAATGTATTTAAGTAATTAAAGATACAAATAATTATAATATAGCATAAAAATGAGGTGAATGTGATGTCTAAAAGAAGACCTATTAATCCTAATGCTCAAAAAGCTTTAAATGAAATGAAATACGAAATTGCAAAGGAATTAGGAGTAATTAATAGTGTTAACCCTGTTACACCAAATAAACACTCAGATTTATTAACATCTGGTCAAAATGTATTCTTTGCAGGTAATGTTGGTGGTCAAATGACTAAAAGACTTATAGAAATGGGCGAAAAACAATTAATAAATAAATCTTAAACCTTATAATACACTAAAAAATCCCCTTTATAAAGGGGATTTAACTTACTTAATTATATTTTTAATTTCATTATTTGTTATTATATATTTTGAAGCTTCAATTTGTTCTAAAGCTTTTTCATATCCTTCTTTGCATTTATGAATGTCAATTGGTTTTCTAGTTTTTAGATCCCAAGCTTTACTATTTTCAAATATACCATCCTCTGACATAATAAACATTTTCTCATCATCAATAAAAGAACCCTCAGGAATATAATATTGATTAGCTACAAATCCATTATTGCTATTATTTAAATCTTGTCCAAATAAAATACCTTTATCTTCAACTATGCCTAATAAATTTAATAAAGTCGGCATATAGTCAATCTGTCCTCCGACTATAGAATTTTTTTCTTTAATATTACTTCCTGGAATATGATAAATCAAAGGTATATTCATCGCTTCATCATAGTTATATTCATAACCAAAATATTCAGAAAGCACTTTTTTATTCTCTTCGTTTGATGGATATAATCCAGCGTGGTCTCCATAAAAGATTATTAAAGAGTTTTCATATAATCCTTTCCTTTTAATACCCTCTATAAATTTACCTAACTGTTTATCTGTATAATGTATAGTCTGAAGGTAATCTCCAAATAAAGTTTCCTTATGCTCATCTGCTAATATAAGTTCTTTCTCACTTTCTGGTAAAACATATGGATGGTGACTAGTTAATGTTATCAACTTAGCATAGTAAGGTTCCTTTAGCTCTTTTATATACTTAACTGACTGATCGAAAAACACCTCATCACTTAATCCAAAGGAAATCATTTCTTTTTTTTCAAAGTTTTTTAAACTTATAAATTTATCAATTCCTAAAGATGGATATATTTCTTCTCTATTCCAAAAATCTGACTCATAACCATGTAAAATAGTAGTACTATATCCCTTCTTATCTAAGATATTATATAAGCTATAAAATGAATTTTCAGGATACTCTTTAAATATAGACTTTCTACCTAAACTATGCATAGAGTTACTTGTAATAAATTCACAGTCAGAAGTATTTCCTGTACCTACCTGTTGATAAAATCTATCAAAATATAAAGAATCTTTTCTTAAAATCCTATTTAAATTAGGTGTTAATTCCTGTCCTCTATAATAATGATTTATTAAAAAATTTTGAAAGGATTCTAATTGTATAACTATAATATTTCTATTTTCAGCAACACCAAAATACTTACCTTCTTTTCCTATCCCATTTACATATCCTTGATAGGTTATTTTTTTATCAACTTCCTTATCAAAATTTCCTATTGTATTATCATAAAAATCATACATATGATAACTAAACACTCCGTATCTATTAAAAACAAAGGTTCCATTTTCAGAAGATGGTAATACCATAACCATAAGTATTATTACTATTAAACATATTGGTACTGTCAAAGATGAATCTTCTTTATTAAATTTTAGCTTTACCTTTTTAAACTTTATAAAATAGTATAATGGTATTAAATCTATTAACATTACTAAATACATTGGTTTTAATACTCTTATTACACTTCTTTTAACTGTGCCTACTTGCCCTATAAACATCAAATCAGTAACAGATGGCATAAACCCAAAGTAATCAAAGTAAAGTAAATCTAAAAATAATAGCACAGAGATTATAGTATATATCCGCAAAAGAAGTTTTATCTTTTTTCCTTTAAGCTTATTAGCTAATGCATATATTACAAAGACTCCTAAAAAACTATTTAAATATAAACTTGTTTCAAAATTATCTATTGTGTAATGATATAAAAATATAATTTTAGCTATAGTTAAAACAAATATTAAAAATAATAAGTCTAATTTAAATCTATGTTGTTTCACTTTTAAAACACTCCTTAAACTATATTTAGAAAAAACATAGAATCTTATAACCCCATATTTTTTCATTATACTATAATTTTCATTTCATAAAAAGTTACCAATAGGTTTATTACAATTATTTAACATTTATGGGTATGATATGACTTCTAGTTATAAATTAATTATAATAATTTTTCTAACATATAACCATAGCTTAACATTACATTTTACTAACATTTATGTAAGGTTACAAAATACATAAAAATTAACTATAATAATTCTTACTGATGTATTTTTTTCAATAACTTCGAAAGAAACTTTTTTTATAATAGGCAAAAAAGCAAAGGAATGAATACTTAGTTAATAAGTATTCATTCCTTTTTAATTACATACTTTTTTATACAATTTTACTTTGTAATATTTTTAATTTCCTTTCGTCCATAGGTTTTACATTTTTTAGTTTATAAGAGATTCCCATCTCTTTGTATTTATTTATACCTAAAGTATGATACGGCAAAAGCTCAACCTTTTCAACATTATTAAAACCATCAATAACTTCTTTAAGTTTATCTATATGCTTTTCTCCATCTGTTAAACCTGGAATGACTACATGTCTTATCCAAACCTTTGTTTTAGATTTATTTAAAGCTTTTTTGAACTTGAAAAGTTCTTTAATATCTCCTCCAGTTAAATCCTTATATCCTGGCTTATCTACATGCTTTAAATCTAAAAGCACTAGGTCAGTATACTTTAATATCTCTTCATAATCTCCCTTACCAAAACCCGCTGTATCAATAGCAGTGTGTATACCATTACTTTTACACATCTTAAGAAACCTTTTTAAAAATTTTGGCTGTAATAGTGGTTCTCCTCCTGAACAGGTAATACCTCCACCTGATGTTTTAAAATATGTTTTAAATCGTTTTGCTTTATTAAATAGATCTTCACTAGTCATTTCTTTTCCTTTATTTAAATCCCAAGTATCAGGATTATGGCAATATTTACACCTCAATTTACATCCTTGAAAAAAAGCAACAAATCTAATCCCAGGCCCATCTAATAATCCCGTAGATTCGATTGAATGTATTTTTCCCATAAAAACCTCCTATGCCATTGTTGTATGGAAAGTTCTACTTATAACTTCAAGTTGCTGTTCTTTAGTTAATCTATTAAAATGAACCGCATAACCTGATACTCTCACAGTTAAATTTGGATATTTATCTGGACTTTCCATAGCTTCTTTTAAAATTTCTCTATTTAGGACATTTACATTTAAATGATGACCACCTTGTAAAAAGTAAGCATCTAAAATATTTACTAAATTAGTAATTCTCATAAATTCATTTTTACCTAATGCTTTTGGAACTACTGAAAAAGTATTAGAAACTCCATCTTGACATATTGAACGATAAGGTATTTTTGCTACTGAATTTAAAGATGCTAAAGCTCCACTTTCATCTCTACCATGCATAGGATTAGCTCCCGGCGCTAAAGGTTCTCCTTCCTTTCTTCCATCTGGAGTAGTTCCTGTTTTCTTACCATAAACAACATTAGAAGTTATAGTTAATACTGATAAAGTATGTTCTGCTTTTCTATATGTTTCATGTTTTTTAAGTTCTTTAATAAATTTCTCTAATATTTCAACTGCTATATCATCAACTCTATCATCATCATTTCCGTATTTAGGAAAATCTCCATTTATCTCAAAATCTTTAGTAATACCATTTTCTCTAATTGGTTTTACTTTTGCATATTTTATTGCACTTAGAGAATCAGCTACAACTGATAAACCTGCTACTCCAAAAGCCATATATCTTCCAACAAATGTATCATGAAGAGCCATTAATCCAGCTTCATAAGCATATTTATCATGCATATAATGAATTATATTCATTGTATCAACATAAAGTTTAGCAATATGTTCTAATACTTTAAAGAAATTTTTCTTAACCTTTTTATATTCTAGGACTTCATCCTCTATTTTTTTAACTCCTTTTACAACCTTTATGCCTTTTTTTTCATCTATTCCTCCATTTATAGCATAAAGTAATGATTTTGCAAGATTACACCTTGCTCCAAAAAACTGCATTTCCTTTCCTAATTCCATTGCTGAAACACAACATGCTATACCGTAATCATCACCATATATAGGTCTCATTAAATCATCATTTTCATATTGTATTGCATCGGTTTCTATAGAAATCTTAGCACAATAATCTTTAAAACCCTTAGGTAATTTGTCAGACCATAAAACTGTTATATTAGGTTCAGGTGCTGCTCCTAAATTCTTTAACGTATTTAAGAATCTAAAGGAAGTTTTTGTAACTAATGTCTCTCCATTTATTCCCATACCACCAATAACCTCAGTTATCCAGTTTGGGTCACCTGCAAATAATTCATTATATTCTGGTGTTCTTAAATGTCTTGCTAATCTAAGCTTTATAACAAATTGATCTATTAACTCTTGGGCCTTTTCCTCTGTTATAATCCCCTCTTTTAAATCCCTTTGTATATATATATCTAAAAATACGTTAGTTCTACCTAAAGACATTGCTGCACCATTACTTTCTTTTATTCCAGCTAAGTATCCAAAGTAAACAAATTGCACTGCTTCTTTAGCATTTTCTGCGGGCTTAGAAATATCTATTCCATAGGAGTTAGCCATATTTTTCATCTTTTGTAATGCTAATATTTGTTCACTAACTTCTTCTCTTAATCTTATTAACTCTTCATTCATTGAACCTCTAAGTTTTGAGAAGTCTTTCTTTTTATTTTCTATCAAATAATCTATTCCATAAAGAGCTATTCTTCTAAAATCTCCTATTACTCTTCCTCTACCATATGCATCTGGTAATCCTGTTAATAAACCAGTAGTTCTTGCTTTTCTAGTATCTTCTGGATAAGCATGGAAAACACCTTGATTATGTGTCTTTCTATAATTATCAAAAATTTTGTCTATATCTTGTTCCACTTCATATCCATATGCATCTAAAGCCTGTTTAACCATTCTTTTTCCACCAAAGGGATTTAGCATTCTTTTTAAAGGTTTATCTGTTTGTAAACCTACAATTACTTCATTTTCCTTATCTATATATCCAGGTTCAAAATTATCTATTCCTGAAACATTCTTAGTATCTATATCTAATACACCTTTTTTTATTTCTTCTTTTAATAATCTTTCACACTTATTCCATACTTTTTTTGTTTTTTCCGTTGCTTTTTTTAAGAATTTTTCATCACCTTTATAAGGCGTATAATTCTTTTGTATAAAGTTTCTTACATCAATTTCTTTACACCATTTTCCTTTATTAAATTCTTTCCATTCATTAGTATACAATATAACCCCTCCTCGACTAGTGTAATCATCCAAGAGACAAAAAATAGACCCCCTGGACTAATTTGCCCAGGCGGTCGGCTTTATCTTATCAATCACACTCCATGTGGTTCATTCCACTTCCGCCAGTCGTGTGATTTTTTTCTGTTTTTTACATTACTTTATTACACTAATATAATACCATTAACCGAATGTTTTGTAAAGTATTTTTTTTATAATTCACTACAATGGCTATTATTATATTTCATTATACTATATAGTTCGCATTTTATTTATCAATCAATTAATCTAATAAAAATCTTTCAAATTAAATAAGGGCCTTAAAGACCCTTATTTAGAAATAATTTTAGTTATATCCACAGAAGCAGAATAAAACAACTAATAATAAGAAGAAAAACAATAAACTGTTATCTTCACATCCACCAAATAATCCACAAGTACCTTCAGTCATTATATTGCCCCCTTTTTTTATAATAATCTTAGGATACTATATTATATGCACTTTGGATATTAGTGTGAAAAAGGGGTTGTCGGGAAATAACAAATTTTAACCTATTGGACCCCAAATAAAGAAAAAATGCTTAGAAACTAACTTCTAATAAGAAGTGAATTTCTAAGCATTCTTCATTTTTTGATAAAAGAATTATTTTTGGGCACAACAAAAACAGCCAGTGTAAATACTCGTC
>VEND01000006.1 GCA_009711765.1 Bacillota bacterium
TTTATCCCCTCGGTGTAGTATTACCTAAGTAATACTTGTACCACTAGGTCCTGACAAGTATTCTCCGGAACCCTAGGTACTCTTCCACTCATAGTCAAGTGATTTAAGGTCACCTGGTAGAAACATCCCAGCCTTATTCTGAGATATATATGAGTTATATTAATTTTTAATACAAAACTATAATAACAAAACTATAACTTTAAGTCAATAAAATTTGCGAATATTTTTGTTGTTTTTTTAGATAAAATATACTTAATTACGAACCTTTTATTGATTATATTTTTTATAGTTAGCATATACAAATATTATTAAGTTATATTTAAAACTTTATAACTATTTATTTTGTATATATTAATCTTATATACTGAAAAAATATAATAATTATTATACTTAAAACTAACCAAGGAAAAGTTATTATATTTAATGTATTAAAAGAAGTTACAAATATTAATAATATACTCATTAAAATTGTTATTACCATACATTTTAATCTTTTTTTCCTTGTTCTTTTATAGATTTTATTAAATAAGACTTTTATTAAAATAATAATTATGCCTATTATAATAATCCATCTTATTTTATCTAAATTCCTAGTCATAAATTTAAGAGTTTGATTTTTAACCATTATGTGTCTATAAAATCCCATACTTTTATTAGCTAAATACTCTAGTGTTAATACAAAAGTAAAAAATAACCATGCTAAAGATGGAAATATTTTTTCTATTAGTATTTGAAAAAATCTTTTTTCCATAAAACTTACCTCCATATATAAAGAATAACTCCTAAACTAGGAGTTATTCTTTATATTATTTATTCGGTTCTCCTTTTTCTATTGGGTTTGATTTATCCATACTCCATTCAAACCAACCTCCATCATATACTGAGATATTATCCCATCCCATTAGATATGCATAAAAGAAGGTTTCACTAGCTCTCCACCCTGTTCCACAAAAGAAGGATATTTCTTTATCAGAAGTTATGTCCCATTCTTTCCAAAACTTCTTTATTTCATTATAATTTCTCATTGTATTATCTATATTTCTAAAATGCTCCATATGGTATGCATCTGAACCAGCATGTCCCCACTTAGCTCCTTTAATACGTCCTTTTGGTTCTATATAAGTATATCCACTGGTTTCTCCAATATATTCAGGCCAACTTCTTATACTTACAAGTTCAGCATTTTCTTTTGTTAATATTTTTTTAGCCTTCTCTATTCCTACAATATATTCTGGGTTTGATGGAACATTTAAACCAAATTCTTTCACTGCTTCTGGCTTATTAATATCTTTTTCTACTTCATATCCTTTTTTAGTCCATGCAGCGTATCCACCATTTAAGATTCTAACATCTTTAACTCCTGAATACATTAAAACTGATGCTGCCCTTGCCGCTGCAGTTGTGTCTTTTCCATATAATACTACTGTAGTATTGTAAGTAATTCCATTATTAACTAACATAGTCTCTAAATCTTTATCTGATTTAACATTCCATAAAGGTTCTTCTTCTATAAGATTAGTATCTAAATGATAAGCTCCTGGAATATGTCCTTTTTTATAATCCTTTCCTTCTCCCCAGCTAACTTCAAATATTTTATAAGATTTATTATTATAAGTTTTAGGACTTTTACCATCTATTAGATCTTTAATCCATTTAGGATGTACTAATTTTTCATATCTCTTAAGTCTATCCATGGGTAATTTCTTATTAGATGCCCATTTAGTTATACCTTCTTTATAGACTTTAACATTTTTATATTCTAAATTTTTAAGAATATTCATCATTTCTTTACTACTTTCTACTTCCTGTCCATAAACAATTATAGTTTTATTCTTAGTTATTCCCTTTGTATTAAGTAATTTATTTAATTTTTTATTATTTAAATCCTTAGTCCATGTTAAAGGAAAATCAACTGCTCCCTTTATATGTCCTCCTCTTTTAACTCCATTTGATTTCCATCCTATATACTGAGCTTCACTTCGTATATCAACAACTACAGTATTTTTATCCTTTAAATTTTTCTTTAAATCCTCTGTAGTTACTATATTTAATGAAACTTCATCATTATCTGATTTAACTTTTTCACTAGCCTTATCTTGACATGCTATAAAGACACTTAAACTAACTAAAACAATCGTTAATAAAATAAAATTTTTCTTCATAAATTTCCTCCTAATTAATAATTTTAATCTTATCTTTAGATTTATCTATATCAATATGACACTTTAACATTTTACTATAGTAATATTACACTTACAAATACCTTATATCTATAATATCTTTACAACCTATAGACTCTATCTATAATATAAATCAAAAACAAAAAAACTCAGTGGCTAAACCACTGAGTTAGATTTATATATCTATAGTAAAGACATTATTTTACCTAGGAATAATCCTCCACCGGTACCTAATATCATACCAAGCATCGCCATTAATACACCTATAGGTACTAAAACTTGACTATAAGAAGCTGCTAATATAGGAGCTGATGCAACTCCACCTATGTTAGCTAAACTTGCAATTCCACAAGTAAATAAATCAAGTTTAAATACTTTTGCAGTGATTGTAAGTATTATTCCATGTATTGCTAATATTACAAATCCTGAGATTATATATATAGGCGCTTCAGTTAATTCTCCAAAGTTCGCTCTTGAAGCAATTAAACCAACTATAGTATATAACATAACATTTGATAATTGATTAGAACCTGGTAATTTACCAAGGGGAGTCATAGCGAATATTACACCGGCAATAGTTGCAAATAAAACTGTCCATGTTGTCGCTGTTAAGAAAGTAGTCTTTGGTAAATAAACAGCTAAAGCTTGTCCTAATGCGGACACAAATAAAGAAGAACCTAATAATATCATAATATCTGAAAATTCAACTTTATCCCTCATATCTTGTTGAGCTGCTGCTAATTCTTCTCCCACATCATCTAAAACTTTAGTATCTGCCTTTGTCCATATATTAAATTTCTTTGCAAATGGAACTAAGGCAAGTAATGTCATAACCCATATAGAATAATCTATTGAATCAATCAATAAAGCATATCCCATATGTGAATCAGGTACCTTTAAAGCCCCTTGTATTGCTGCCATATTACCTGTTCCTCCAAGCCAGCTACCTGAAAGTGCTGCAAAAGCTTTCCATGCTCCTGGTTCATAGAAACCATTAAATATAGCATAAGTAACTATAAAACCTAATCCTATACTGCATGAAGCTACAAAAAATCCTAGTAACATTTTTGGTCCTAATTTAAATATCCTTCTAAGATCACATCTTAAAAGCATTAAGAAAATCATTGCTGGAAGAATATTTCCTTTAACTAAGCCATAATATCTACTTACATCATCAGTTTTCTCCCATAATCCAAATGTTGATAATAACATTACTGTAAAATACAATACAACTATTGCTGGTACGTATTTAAAAAATTTACTTTTAGACTTCTTTTCTAATAAAATAATCATACTTGCAAAAAACACTATAAATGCAAAATAAGTAAAACCATTAGTTATCATATTTCTCCTCCTTTGTTAGTTAAAAAATTAACTGTTAGTTTGAATATACTTTCAATCTTAGAAATTATTTTTTTAAAACTTAAAAGCTCTAAGATCCAAGTACTATATGGCCAAAGTGTAAACGTTATCACCTCAACCGCACTTTAAATTTTAAGAGAATATATCTCATTTTTCAAGGGTTTATATGAATATTTCGTTATTAATTTAACTATTAGAATTTTCATAATTTTTTACTATTTTTTTCACTTAAGTAATCATCAGCAATTAAAAATTTTAAGAATGTTTAGTTATTTTCAAATTATTTCTTTAAAGATTCTTAACATTTATAATTAGTTACATATAAAAAGGTGGTTACGATTTAAAAAATCGTAACCACCAATATATTTATTTTATCTAAGTTTTATTCAAATTCTATAGTCGCAGGAGGCTTAGAAGTTACATCATACATTACCCTATTTACATGTTCTACGTTATTTACTATTTTATTAGATATCTTTTCTAATACTTCATGGGGAATTCTTGCCCAATCTGAAGTCATACCATCACTACTTGTTACAGCTCTAAGTGCTATTGTGTGTACATAGGTTCTTTCATCACCCATTACACCAACACTTTTTATATTAGGTAAAGCTGCAAAGTACTGCCATATTTGATCTTTAAGTCCTGCTTTTTTAATTTCATCCCTAAAGATAAAATCAGCTTCCCTTACTATGTCTAGTTTCTCCTCTGTTATTTCTCCTAATACTCTTATAGCTAAACCAGGGCCAGGGAAGGGCTGTCTACTAACTATTTCTTCAGGGATGTTTAATTTTCTTCCAACTTCCCTTACTTCATCTTTAAATAATTGATTTAAAGGCTCTACTAATTTAAAATCAACATCCTCAGGAAGTCCTCCAACATTATGATGACTCTTAATTACAGAAGCTTGATCAGTTCCACTTTCTACAACATCAGGATATATTGTACCTTGAACTAAATAATCTATTTCACCTAGTTTTCTTTTTTCCTCTTCAAATACTCTTATAAACTCTTCTCCTATAATCTTTCTTTTTCTTTCTGGGTCTTTAACTCCCTTTAATTTATTTAAAAATCTATCCTTAGCATTTACTCTAATTAAATTCATATCGAATTTATCTTTAAATATTTCCTCTACCTGGTCTCCTTCATTCTTTCTTAAAAGACCATGATCAACAAAAACGCAAGTTAGATTTTTACCTATTGCCTTATGAACTAATACAGCAGCAACCGATGAATCTACTCCTCCTGATAAAGCACATAGGGCTTTTTTATCTCCTATTTCAGTTTTTATTTTCTCTATTGTTTCCTCTGCAAAGTCTCCCATATTCCAATCCGGTGTAATATTACATACTTCACCTACAAAGTTATTAATCATTTCTCTTCCCATTTCAGTATGTTCAACCTCTGGGTGAAATTGAACTGCATATAATTTCTTTTCTACATTTTTCATTGCAGCTACTGGACAAGACTCAGTTGTTGCAGTTACTTTAAAACTTTCTGGTGGCTTTTCTATAAAATCTGTATGACTCATCCAACAAAGCATATTATTATCTATATCTTTAAATATACCTTCATTATCTACTAAATTTAACTTTGCTCTACCATATTCCCTTGCCTTAGCTTTATTAACCTTTCCTCCAAATTCTAAAGCCATCAATTGACCACCATAACATATTCCTAAAATAGGTATATCTAATTCATATATTTCTTTATCACATTTAGGTGCATTTTCAGCATATACACTTGATGGTCCCCCAGAGAATATTATACCCTTAGGTGATTTTTCCTTTATTTTATCTAGAGGATAATTAAAGGGTACTATTTCACAGTATACATTGGCTTCCCTTACTCTTCTAGCTATAAGTTGACTATATTGTCCTCCAAAGTCCATTATTAGTATTAAACTATTATTCATTTCATCTCCTCCAAATATTATCTTCTACTGTAATTTGGTGCTTCCTTTGTTAACTCAACATCATGGGGATGACTTTCTATTAAGCCTGCACTTGTGATTTTAACAAATTTACCCTTTTCTTGTAGGTCTTTAATTGATTTTGCACCACAATATCCCATACCTGATTTAAGTCCTCCAACTAACTGATAAACCGTATCACTTATAGGTCCTTTATATTCTACTCTTCCTTCTATACCCTCAGGTACAAACTTTTTACTATCTTCTTGGAAGTATCTATCCTTACTACCATTTGCCATAGCTCCTAAAGATCCCATACCTCTATATACTTTATATCTTCTTCCTTTATATAATTCAGTTTCTCCTGGACTTTCCTCAGTTCCAGCAAACATTGAACCCATCATACAAACATCAGCACCAGCAACTATAGCCTTAGCTACATCACCAGAGTATTTAATTCCCCCATCTGCTATAACAGGAACATTATATTCTCTAGCCTTCTCTGAACAATTTAATATAGCAGTTATTTGTGGAACGCCAACACCTGCAACTACCCTTGTAGTACAAATAGATCCTGGACCTATTCCAATTTTTACAGCGTCTGCTCCAGCTTTTATTAAATCTTCAGTTGCCTTTGCTGTGGCTACATTACCTGCTATTATTTGTAAATCTGGATATAATCCTTTTATTTTTTCTACAGCCTCTATTACACCTTTAGAATGACCATGGGCTGTGTCTATAGTTATTACATCAACTTTAGCTTCATATAAAGCTTTAACCCTTTCTAAAATATCACCAGTCACACCCACAGCAGCTCCGGCTAATAATCTACCATTACTATCCTTTGCTGAATTTGGATATTTTATAGCTTTTTCAATGTCTTTTATTGTTATTAAACCTGCTAATCGTCCAACTTCGTCCACTAAAGGAAGTTTTTCAATCTTATGTTCACTTAAAACTTCTTGGGCTTCGTCCATGGAAATATTTTTACCTGCTGTTATTAAATTATCCTTAGTCATTATATTTTTAATAGGTTTATTAGTATCTGTTTCAAATCTTATATCTCTATTAGTTATTATACCAATAAGTTTCATATCATTATTAACTATAGGTACACCTGAAATACGATATCTTTCCATAAGTTCTAATGCATCCGATAATACATGATCCTCAGATAAATAGAATGGATCTGTAATAACTCCATGTTCAGATCGTTTTACTTTATCAACTTCTAGAGCCTGTCTTTCTATACTCATATTTTTGTGTATTATACCTACACCACCCTCTCTAGCGATGGCTATGGCTAATTTTGCCTCAGTTACAGTATCCATACTAGCACTCATTATCGGTATATTTAATTTTATCTTTTTAGTTAAGTAAGTACTTACGTCAGCATTTTTTGGTAGAATTTCTGATTTCTGTGGAACTAATAAAACATCATCAAATGTTAACCCTTCACCTAGAAATTTTTCCATTAAATTTCCTCCTCACAATCTTTTATTATATATATTTATTCTTTTTAAAAAACTAGTTACTTATACAACAAAAAACACTTATTCCTACTAAGAGTGGAATAAGTGTTTTTTGCACTATAATATAAAAATTAACCAAAAAATGGTTAGTTTTATTCCACCCATAGTCAGATAATTTACGGTTATCCGGTAGAAACTCCTCAGCCCTATCCCGAGGTATATATGAGTACGTTTCGATTAAGTTTTTTATAGATTAACAAAACTTTTATACATTGTCAAGTAAATTTAAGTATTTGTAATATTACTTTCTACTATCTTTATAGCTTCCTTATAAAGATCTTTCAAAGCTATATTTTCTTCTTTAGCTATTTTTTTTAAGTCTTCATACTCAGGAGAGTAATTTATTAACTTTCCATCTTTAAAGCCAAACTTTATTTTTATATCTCCATATATAGTTTTTACTTTAGTAAACTTTCTTTCTAATTTTGTTCTATCTATTTCATACTTTCTTATACCTAGTGAAGTTGTCTCTTTAAATAATATATCATTAAACTTATCAGTATCTTTTTCATTACATAATACATTTATCTTTATAGCTGGTCTATTTTTTTTCATTACTATGTTAGTTAAGTATACATCTAAAGCTCCCTTATCTAAAATATAAGGAATTAAATATGAATATATTTCTGGATTCATATCATCAATATTAGTTTCAAGCATTACTAAATTTTCTTTAGTTTTTTTTTACCTATAAAAGTTCTTAATACATTTGTTATATTTAAATCCTTTTTACCTATCCCATAACCTATTTTTTCTATATGCATTTCAGGAATTGGTAAAAAATCATCAGCTATAGTTTTTATTATAGCTGCTCCTGTTGGAGTTACTAATTCACTGTCTATTCCTTTAGAGTAAACTTTAATACCTTTAAGGATTTCTAAAGTTGCAGGAGCCGGTATAGGGATATTTCCATGGGCACATCTAACATGGCCTGTACCTATATGTAGAGGAGAAGAATATATTTTATCTACATTTAATTTATCTATACATATAGCTGCTCCAACTATATCTACTATTGAATCTATGGCACCGACTTCATGAAAATGAACATCATAAACATCCTTACCATGTATTTTAGCCTCGGCTAAAGCTACTTCTTTAAATATTTTTATACTTAAATTTTTAACATCTTCCTTTAGCTTACTATCATTAATAATTTTTTCTATATCATATAAATTTCTATGACTATGATGATCATGATCGTGGTTATGATCTAAATTTACAAAAACGTTAGTTCCAGAAATACCATTTTTCAAATCTTTTCTAACCTCTATATCAAAACCGTCTACATTTAACTTTTTTAATTCATCTAAAAGATAATCATATTCAATACCTAAATCTAAAAGTGTAGCTAAGGTCATATCTCCACTTATACCTGAAAGACAATCAAAATAAAGAATTCTCTCTTCCATAAAATCCTCCTTATATTCTTAAGTTCTTGCTTTTTCTATTTGTCTATTTATTGTGCTTGCTAAATATCCTGCTCCAAATCCATTGTCTATATTCACAACCCCTATTCCACTAGCACAACTATTAAGCATAGCTAAAAGAGTTGCTAAGCCTTCAAAATTAGCTCCATATCCAACACTAGTAGGAACAGCAATTACAGGCTTATCTACTAAACCTCCTACAACACTTGCTAAAGCACCTTCCATACCAGCAACCGTTATAATTACATTTGCATCATTTAATTTTTCTCTATTCGAAAGTAATCTATGTATCCCTGCTACACCTACATCATATAATCTTTCAACTTTATTTCCTAATATATCAGCAGTCATAAAGGCTTCCTCTGCTACAGGAATATCAGATGTTCCCCCTGTAACAACTAATATTTTACTTTTAGTTTTTTCTAATTTATTTTTCTCTATCTTTATTACTTTAGCATCTTCATTATAATAAATATCTTCATATAAATCCTTAATGGCTTCATAAACTTCCTTCTTAGCCCTAGTAGCTAAAATATTGTTATTTCTTTTAAGCATACTTTTTATTATACCCTTAATATGTTCAACGGATTTTCCTTGACAATATATTACCTCTGGGTAACCGTTTCTCATTTCTCTATGATGATCTATTTTAGCATAACCTAAGTCCTCAAAGGGTAGATCTTTTAATTTATTAACTGCATTGTCTATATTTATATTTCCCTCTTTAACTTTTTTTAAAATTTCTTTAAGTTCTTTTTCCTTCATAGATATCACTCACCTTTAACTATATCATTCATTTTGCCCATCTTGTAACCTTCAAGGTCTAATGTTACATACTTAAAGCCTATAAGTTTAAATTCTTTAACTACTTTATTTAATAAATTGTTTTTAAAAAATTTAATTATCTCTCCACTTGAAACCTCTATTCTAGCTAAATTACCGTGATGTCTTACCCTTACTTCTTTAAATCCTAAATCTCTTATTAATTCTTCCCCTTTTTCTATCATTCTTAATTTTTCTTTTGTTATCTCACTTCCATAGGGAATTCTAGTTGCTAAACATGGAGCAGCTGGTTTATTCCATGTAGGTAGATTAAGTTTATTTGAAAGAATTCTTATATCCTCTTTACTAAATTCAGCTTCCTTTAATGGACTTAATACCCCTAATTCATTTATAGCCTTCATTCCTGGTCTATAATCATTTAAATCATCTAAATTAGATCCATCTAATACATTTTTTGTTCCAAATTCTAAAGCTTCATCTATTATACCTTTAAATACTTTCTTTTTACATAAGTAACATCTATCCTTAGGGTTATGTTTAAAAACTTCTATTTCATCCCCATTAAGTTTAATAACTTTATGTTTTATCCCTATATTTTTAGCTAATTCAATAGATTCATTTATCTCTTTTTCAGTATGCATAGGCCCAAAAACAGTAATTGCCATTGCATTTTCCTTTAATAAATCATAACTTACTTTAGCTAAAAGATTACTATCCACTCCACCTGAGTAAGCTATTACAACCCTTTCTAATTCCTTTAATATTGACTTTAATCTGTTGTATTTTCTATTTAAAAACAAGTTTTATCCTCCTTAAAAACTATATTTTAAAAAAAAATCAGACTTTTTATAAAAGCCTGATTTACATAACTTTATTAAATTATATCAAAACTAATAAACTTTTTATAGGTTTTTAACTATAGTTTCTTTTAAAAAGCACCTTTTTTATATCTAAATAAGTAAAACTCTCTGGTAAACTTTCCTTTATTGGTTTTAAATAAGTTGCCCCTACATCTTCAATAACTTGTAAAATCTGTTTTTCCTTTTCTTTGTCAACCATTTTATCCCATTTAATATCCTTACCTTCTTCAGCGCATTTACAAATATGCTTAAATACAGTTTGTTCAGTTAAGTCCCTTTCATTTGCAATTTCTTTTAAATTTTTACCCTGTTTATATAATATATAACTTTTCATATGGGTCTTTATTTTTTCATCAGTATTAATATTCTTTTTTATAGATTTAGAATTAGTCTTTTCTTTATATTCTTTAATTAATTTTAAGAAATCCTCTCCATAATTTTCAAACTTTTTATTCCCTACACCATTTATTCTTAACATATCTTTCTTTTCTATAGGTAAATAATAACACATTTCTTTTAAAGACTTATCAGAAAATATAATATATGGTGGTACTTTTCTTTTTAAAGCTAAATTCATTCGAAGCTTTTTAAGCTTATTTAGTAACTTTTCATTTATAATATCTGATTTATTTTTATCATTAGATATGCTCTCTTTCATATAAATCTTTTCTTTACCCTTTAATATATCAGCACTTTTTTCAGTTAATCTTACCACTGGATATTTACTATTTGTTAACTCTAAATACCCTTCTGCAATTAAAAAGTAAATCATTTGTTTTATATTTTTTTCTGTATCATCCATAATTCCATAGGTTGATAGTTTATTTAACTTAAAATTTAAAACCTTTTTATTCTTTGAACCATTTAAAACTAAAGCTACTAAAGTTGTTCCAAACTTACCTTTCATTCTATAAACACAGGAAAGTATCTTTTGTGCTTTTATAGTTATATCCTTTAAATTTCTATTATCTAAACAGTTACTACAGTTATTACAATTACCATCTAGACTATCATTAAAATATTCTAATAATACTTTCCTTAAACAATCCTTAGTATGGCAATAATCCACTATGGCCTGTAACTTTTCATAAGTTATTTTTTCCCTTTTTATATCCATATTATTCTGTTCAATTATATACTTTTGTTTAACTGTATCCTGGGGAGAAAATAAAAGTATACAATCGCTCTTTTCACCGTCTCTACCTGCTCTTCCTGCTTCTTGGTAATAACTTTCTATATTTTTAGGAAGATTATAATGAATTACAAAACGGACATTTGACTTATCTATACCCATACCAAAGGCATTAGTAGCAACCATAATATGTTTTTTATCATATGAAAATTTTTCTTGCATATTTTTTCTTTCTACGCTTTCTAAGCCTCCATGATAAATCCCTACAGAATATCCATTTTCCTTTATAAAATTAGCCACTTTATTTACTTCTTTCCTTGTTGAGCAATATATTATACCTGACTCATCCTTATGTTTATTTAAATAATTAATTAAAAACTTTTTCTTATCAATCTGCTTTTCAACATGAAAATAAAGATTAGGGCGATTAAAGCCTGTAATAACCTCTAAAGGATTATTTAAATCTAATATATTTATTATATCTTTTTTTACTTCCTTTGTTGCAGTAGCAGTAAAGGCTCCTATTACAGGTTTTTTATTTAATGCTTTTATAAATTTTGGAATATCTTTATAACTTGGTCTAAAATCATGTCCCCACTGACTTATACAATGGGCTTCATCTATTGAAACTAAAGATATATCTATGTCTTTACATAAATTTAAAAAATCATTAGAATTAAGTCTTTCAGGTGCTACATATATAAGTTTATATTTCCCTTCTTTTATACTTTTAAGTTTATCTCTTTGTTCTTTAAAACTTTGAGTACTATTTATATAAGTAGCACTTATACCTAATTCCCTTAAAGCATCTACTTGATCTTTCATTAAAGAAATAAGGGGCGATATAACTAAAGTAACCCCTTTATTTATCAAAGCAGGTATCTGATAACAAAGAGACTTCCCACCGCTTGTGGGCATAATGCCTAAGGAATCTCTTTTATTTAAAATTCCATCAATAATCTCTTTTTGACCCTTTCTAAAATTATCAAACCCAAAGTATTCATTTAATATATTTAATAAATCCATATTATCACTCCATAAACTTGTCTTAAACAAATCTATGATATCATATATCTATATATTTTTAAAACTTAATGGTTTTATATTTCAATCCCAGCTTCTTTAAATGTTATCATTTCATCATTCATATATGTAGCTGCTTCAATTAAATTAAACATAAGTACTGCACCGGAACCTTCCCCTAGTCTCATATCCATTTTAAGCATTGGTTTAAGTCCTAATAAATCAGAAGCTATCTTTGCAGCCTTTTCTTTAGAAAAATGGGATGGAATTAAAAATTCCCTACACTTAGGTTCTATTTTACATGCTATTAATGCCGCAGCAGTACAAATAAATCCATCTACAACCACAGGTATTCTTCTATTTGCCCCTTGAAGCATAACTCCTGCCATAGCCCCTATTTCAAGTCCTCCTACCTTACTTAATATATCTATAGCATCCTCTTTATTAGGTTTATTAATCTCTATAGCTTTTTTAATTACACTTGCTTTATGGTCTAACTTATCCTTTGGATAATTTGCCCCTACTCCAGTAACTAAACTAGGCTCATATCCCCCTATAACAGAAACTATTGCCGAACTAGGAGTTGTATTACATATTCCCATCTCTCCAGTTGCTAAAATATTTTTTCCCTTATCTATTTCTTTATTAGCAATCTCAATTCCTACTTCTATAGCTTTAATGGCTTCTTCTTTAGTCATTGCTGGTCCTTTAGCCATATTAGAAGTCCCATATTTTATTTTTCTATTTATTATTCCTTCTAAATTTAAATCTTTCTTTATTCCAACATCCACTGCTATAACATCAGCCTTTGCTTGCTTTGCTAGTGCACATACCCCTGTAACACCCTTTATAAAGTTTTTAGTCTGAATAACTGTAACAGATTGGTCAAATACTGCTACTTTCTCTTCATATACTCCATGGTCTGCTGCCATTACAATTACTGATTTATTATCAACCTTTGGGTGAAGTTTACCAGTAATCCCTGATAAATGTATAGATATCTCTTCTAATCTTCCAAGACTCCCTGGAGGTTTAATAAGATTATCTATCCTCTCCTTTGCTTTTTTCATTACCTTTTCATCTAATCCTTTAATCCCTTTAATAGTTTCATTTAAATTATTCATTTTTCTCCTCCTTTTTTAAATATAAAAAAGTTCATAGCCTATTTGTATATTA
>VEND01000110.1 GCA_009711765.1 Bacillota bacterium
ATTATTTATTGGTGATTCTACCATTTATCTTAGGGGGGAGAACTTAAAAATCCTGCTAAATCTTTAAATTTCAATGATTTAGCACTGGAAATATATCAGAATAAGTTAATTTTTTTGACGGAACAAGAAATAAAATAGGAGGATAAATATGAATAAATATATTAAATATTCATGGTTATTATTAGGAGTTACAGTTATATTAAATATATTTTTTTATAATTTCTTACCAGAAAAAATTGATTTATTATTTAGCTTTAAGTTTTCTTTCAAACCAAGATTAGGTGTTAATAAAATAAAGGGTCTTATATTAGTCCCTATTGTCATGGTAATTACTAATATTGTTAGTCAAAGTAAATTACATAATGAGAATAAAAAAATATTTTTTATATTAAATGTGTTTTTATTTTTAATAAATTTAGTTGGTGTTTTAATTATTAATTTATAAGGGGGATAACTATGGATTTTAGAGCTGAAAAAATAAGAAAAGTATTAAAAAAACATTACAAGGAAAAAGCACTAAATGGAAGTGTGTTAATATCAGAAAATGATGATGTTATCTTCAAAGGAGGTTTTGGTTATGCAAATATGGAGTGGAATATTTTAAATGAAGCTGATACAAAGCATACTTTAGGTTCAATTACAAAACAGTTTACGGCTATGTTAGTTTTACAACTCGTTGAAAAGGGTAAAATAGGACTTAATGATAAGATATCAGATTATTTACTTTACTATGATAAAAATATTGGAAAGAAGGTTTCTATATATCATTTATTGACCCATACTTCAGGGATACCAGATTTTACTGAAAAGGAAGGATTTTTAGGAGATAAGATAAGAAAAGAATATAATTTAAAGGAATTAATTTTAAATCATTGTACTAAAGAATTGGAATTCAAACCTGGGAGTAAATGTAAATACAGCAACTCAGGCTATGTTATTTTAGGAGCGATAATTAAAAAGGTAACTAATAAACATTTTAAAGATGTTTTAAAAGAAAATATTCTAATTCCTTTAAATATGAAAAATACAGGTTATGATGATTACTATAGTATTTTAGATAAAAAGGCTTCAGATTATGAAGCTACAGATTCTGGTTTTAAAAAAGCAGAGTACTGGGATCGTAGTACAGCTTATACTGCTGGTGCTATGTATACAACTGTGGAAGATTTGTTTATATGGAATAAAGCATTATTTTCAAATGAATTATTATCTTTAAAATATACAAAATTACTATTAAAACCTAATCTTAATAACTATGCATGTGGGTGTTTTGTAGTTAAAACATATGTTAATGAAATAAAAAAAGCATTAGATAAACTTTTTGATTACATTCCTCCAGATAATGAAGAGAAGGAAAAGGTTACGGTTGTTTTTCATCATGGAGGTATTTATGGTGTTAGTACATTAATTCTTAACATTTTAGAAACTAAACAATGTATTATCCAATTAAACAATATAGATAAATCAAAACGAAACGTAGTAACTAAAGATATATTAGATATTTTGATGAAAAAAAATAAATAAATTGGTTTTAAATCATTCATATCTCTTTTTACTTTTGTATTATATTTAATTACAGGTATTAAAGTAAAATGATAAAAGTAAATAGACTATGGGGAAAAAGTCTTTTTTATTAAGGGCTTTTTTTATAAAAATCCTTGGCATTATATAATTGATGTAAAAAATGGAAATGGATATATTAATACAATTAAAATATTTGATGATATAATTAAATGTAACTAACTACCTTTAGTATACTTTTCATGTTATAAGATATTATAATATTAGTAACTAAAGTAATTAACCATGCAATAAAATAGGAGGAAGTAGTAATGAAGGTATATATAACTAAAGAGTTCAAATGGGATATGGCTCATATGCTTGCAGCACATAGTGGTATGTGTAAAAATCTTCATGGTCATACTTATAAGTTACAAGTTAAGGTAACTAGAAAATCAGGGAATCTAATTGATAATACAGGGCATTCAGATGGTATGGTTATAGATTTTAAGGATTTAAAAGAAATAGTTAAAGAAAAAATAATAAATCCACTTGATCATGCTTTTATGTATTGGGTTAACTCTTCTGATGAAGTTGAACATAAATTAGCGGATGCTTTATTAAATAGTAATAGAAAGGTTTTTAAGGTTAATTATAGACCAACAGCTGAAGAAATGGCAAAGGATTTTTTTAAGAAGTTAACTGATGAGTTAGATAAATACAATGTTAAATTAGTAAGTGTTAAGGTATGGGAAACACCTACTAGTTTTGCAGAAGTTAATATGGAGGGAAAGAATGAATGTATCTAAATTTGAAGAAACTAAATTACCTATAGTTGAGATATTTAGTAGTATATCTGGTGAAGGAATTTCAAATGGAGAAATAGTTTCCTTTGTAAGGGTAGCTGGGTGCAATTTAAGATGTAGTTATTGTGATACACAATATAGTTATGATGAACATTCTAATGATAATATATACTTATCACCTAATGAGATTGTAAAAAAATTAAATAAATTAGGATGTAAAAAAATAATATGTACTGGTGGAGAACCCTTAGAAAATGATAAAGCTAAAAGATATCTACCTATATATCTAAGCACAAAGGGTTTTAGTGTTAGAATTGAAACAAATGGGTCAGTACCCTTATATACAAAGGAAGAGATAAATAAATTTACTAAAGAGAAAGAATTAATAAATATTAACTATACCCTAGATATAAAATCACCAAGCTCAAAAATGAGTGAATATAATATTTTTAAAGAAAATTTTTTAAAACTTAGAGATAAGGATGAAATAAAATTTGTTGTTGGATCAAAAAATGATTTAAAATATGCAATGGAAGTTATAAACTCTTATAGTAAAAAACTATCTAAAAACAGTGTAGTGATTAATTTTTCACCGGTTTTTAAGCAAATTAAAGTAGATGAGATTATAGAGTTTCTTAAAGAGAAGAATAAATATTTTGAGAAAAATAATTTATTAGTTAGGTTAAGTCTTCAAATTCATAAATATATTTGGTCCCCAGAAACTAGAGGAGTATAATTAAATATTTAAAAAATAGAAAATTAATTATAAATAGAGGTGAAATGATTTGAAAAAAGCAGTAGTTTTATTATCAGGCGGACAGGACTCAGCTACGGCATTATATTTAGCTAAATCTAGAGGCTATGAATTATATGCTATTACTTTTAATTATGGGCAAAGACATGATAAAGAATTAGAATGTGCTAGAAAAGTTGCAGAAGTAGTAGGTGTAGAGGAACATATTGTTGTTGAAACTAATATGGATGCTTGGGGAGGTTCAGCACTAACTGATAAAAATATTGATGTGCCTAATAAAAAAGAAGATGAAAATAAAATACCTGTTACTTATGTACCTGCACGAAATATGATATTTTTATCCTATGCAGCTTCTTATGCAGAGGTTATAGGTGCTCAAGATATTTTTATAGGAGTTAGTCAACTAGATTACTCAGGCTATGTAGATTGTAGGAAAGAATTTATAGAAGGGATGGAAAGAGCTATAAATTTAGGTACAGTTTGTGCAGTTGAAGAAGGGAAAAAAATAAAAATCCATGCACCCTTTATGAATATGACTAAAGAAGAGGAAATTAAATTAGGAATGGAAATAGGTGTAGATTATAGTCTAACTTGGACATGTTATAAGGGTGAAAAATTAGCTTGTGGAGAGTGTGATAGTTGTGTATTAAGACTTAAAGCTTTTAAAAAAGCAGGTTTTAATGACCCGATTAAATATAAAACAAAGGCATAAAAAATTTATTATTTAAGTTTATAAAAAATGTAAAAGGGTTCATTTAAATGAACCCTTTCTTAGCCTTTAATTTTATACAGGTTTTAAATTTTCATTTCCCTCTAATTTAGATATCATTTCACTTAATAATCTTACTTCTTCTTTAATATCTTCTAAATTTACAATCTCTGATGGGGAATGCATATATCTAAGTGGTAGTGAAACTAAAGCTACAGGAACTCCTTTTCCAGTAAGTCTTATTTTATCAGCATCAGTACCTGTCCTTCCTGGAGTTACTTCATACTGAATATTTATATTATTAGTATCTGCTGCTTTTTCTAATAACGAGTTTATTTTTTTGTTTATAGGACTTCCCTTTGAAATAATAGGTCCCTTTCCTAGTTTTACATCTCCAAGTTTCTTTTTATTTAAATTAGGATAGTCTGTAGCAAAACTTACATCACAGGCTATTGCCATATTTGGAGTTATACCACTACCGGCAAAATAAGCTCCCCCCATATTAGTTTCTTCATTTACTGTACTTACTGCATATACTCCCACATTACAATCCATTTCTGATAATTGTTTTATAACCTCAGCAACTATAAAAGCACCTGTTCTATTATCTAATCCTCTAGCAGTTAAAGAATCATTTTCTAAATAATTATAATCAAAGTCATAAATTATATAGTCACCAATGTTTATTTTTTTCTCTGCATCTTCTTTATCTTTAAAACCACAGTCAATATATATATCTTCAACCTTAATTTTCTCCTTAGAACCACCATGATGTTCTGCATTTACCCCTACAACACCATTAATTATTCCATCTTCAGTTAATACTCTAACCCTACTTCCAAGGGCTAACTTAGGATTTATACCACCTGATTTTACTACACTTAAAAAACCATTATCGTCTATGTAATTAACCATAAAAGCTATCTCATCACAATGTCCTGTTATCATTACTTTAAACTCTGCATCAGGATTAATAACTGCTATGGCATTTCCCGAGAAATCTGTCATAGTTTCATCTGCATAGTCTTTAAGATAGTCTAGCCACTTTTTTTGTATTTTCTCTTCTGCACCGGATGGAGATGGTGTAGATAATAATTCTTCTAAAAATTTCTTTGATTCTTGGTTCATTTAAAACACCCCTTTATTTAGTAAATATCTTTAGATTTTACTTTTATACATATTTATTCTATCATTATATAGTTTTAATTTCATTAATTTATCTAATATTTTAATAAAAGTTAGTATTTGAAAGTTATTTAATAAAATATAGTAATAGATGTTTAAAAAGGAAAATTCTTGTTATATTTTTTAAAAGTTGATAATATATAGTTAGGAAGTTTATACATTTTGCTATAAAATAAGGGGGCATAGAAGATGATTAAGTACTTAATATAGTTTTACTGTATTATAAGATTAGAGATAAATATTTACTTGAAGTCAAAAGATATAATTATCAGCTATAATTCTAACCTAATAAAAAATATAAATTTAAAAGAAACTATATTAGGAGTGGTTAGAATGAAATATGAAAATGCTGATAATGTTTTTCCTGAAAGATTATTAATAGAGATTCAAAAATATATTCAAGGACAAATAGTTTATATACCAAAATCTAAAGGGATGCGTAAGGATTGGGGAAAATCTTCAGGTACTAGAAAGTATTTAAAAAATAGAAATAAAGAGATTTGTGAAAAGTTTAAGATAGGTAAAACTATTGAGCAATTAGCGGAGGAATATTATCTTTCTGTACATAGTATTAAAAAAATAGTTTATTCAAAGAAAAATAGTTAAAATATTGGCTGGATTAATCCAGCCAATATTTTTGTATAAATAATAATTATAAAAATATTTTATATATTATTTTAGAGTCTATTAACTTATAATTTTAATTAAAGATAAAAAAGGGGTGAGAATGGTGATATATGAATTAGATGAATCAGAATTTTTTAAGGTAGGACATTTATTAAAAGGAAAATTAGTTAATATCGAAATAAAGGGTGTTGTTCAAGGATTTAATAAAGGATACGTTTTTGTTGATAATATAAAGAATCCAAAGACTGCTATGGTTTGGTCAAAGGCTATTGATGGGTTTTATTTTATAGGGGATGAAAATAATAAAGACTTTAATGATTATATTAATAATTATATTGATATAGAAATTAACCAAAAAGCTAAAGCTTTAGGTTTAGATTCCTTTGAATTTAGTGGAACAAGTCCTAAGTGGGATTTAACTTTTGAGAGTATTTTTAAAAATAGAAAACTAAATAAATCTAAACAATTAACTTATAAGTATAAAGACATAGTAGATGTTGATTTTAAAGATATTATATTAGAAAAACAATTTAAAATACTAAAAGTTAATAAGTTTTTATTTAAGAAAGAACTTACTAATTTAGATTTTGTAAAATCAATGATTCTTGATTGGTGGGGCTTATTAGATGATTTATTTAATTATGGAGTAGGCTTTTGTATCGTACATAATAAAAAAATCATATCCTGTTGTATATCAAGTTGTGTTACCCTAGATTCAATGGGTTCACATACTGTAACGTTAAAAGAGTTTAGAAAAAAAGGTTTTGCTAAAAAGCTAATTATTAGATTTTTAAAGTATTGTAAGGATAATGATTTTGAACCTAATTGGGACTGTATGGAAACAAATCTTAGCTCAAGGTACCTTGCAGAAAGCTGTGGATATAAAAAAGAATTTGATTATAACTTATACGAGTTTAAATTTAGGGAGTAAGGGGGTTTTAAAATGAAAGAAATACTAAAAAAGGATTATTATAAAGTTATTGATTTAGTAGATGAAGGTATTAAATATCCAGAGGTTATATCAGTAATTGAAAAGAATAATCCAGGAAAAATCTTTGTAGATAATATAAATAATCCAAAGTCAGCATTAGTATGGAATCAAGGAATGATGGGATTTTATTTAATTGGAGATAGTAATAGTAAATTGTTAATAAAAAATATTAATAGATTTATAGATGATTATATAAAAACTTTTTTAAATGATAGAGATATAGATTATATTGAAGTATCCGGTACGACTAAAAAGTGGGATAAGACTATAGAAAATATATTTAATAATAGAGATTTAAAAGGTTGGAGACAGTTGATATATACTTTTAATGAAAAAAAGATTAGGAAACAGACAGATAATTTCAAATATAGTATATACTCATTAAAAGATAATAAGCTAAACTATCATAAATTTTCTAATTGGAGGTATTATGAAAATGTATTAAGTGAATTTTGGGGTGGGGTAGATGAGTTAGTTGATAAATTTAATTGTTACTATGCTGTTGATGGTAATGAAATAATAGGAATTTGTTATAGTGCTTTTTTAACATCTAATATTAAAACAATAGGTATAGAAACAGATAAAAAATATCTAAATAAAGGAGTTGGATATAATTTAGCAATTAACTGTGTTGAGGAAGTATTGAAAGAAGGCAAGTTACCATGGTGGGATTGTATGGAAAAAAATATACCTTCTAGAAAATTAGCTGAAAAATTAGGATTTATTAAATTTAGAGAATATATATGTTATAGCTTTAATTTATAATAAGTATATAGAAAATTTCAGTTCCCTAAGCGGGAACTTTTTAAATTAAAAAATTAACTATATAATTCATTTTTTCATAGTATATATGTGATATAATAACATTATAGTAAATATTATGTAACATATAAAAAATTTAAAGACCTACAATCTAACTTAGTTATTATCATAAAAAGAGAATTTAACTTCTTTACTAATTATTTTCTTTCTCATCTAAAAGATAAAATCATATTAATAAGTATTTAAAATGAAATGAAATTAAATTTGTGCTCATTTTAAAAAAAAGGGGTGTTGTTTTGTGACGATTAAAATTGTTGGAATTATAAGTAGTCCAAGACATCAGGGGAATACAGCCTTTTTAGTAAGAAAGGCTTTGGCTGGGGCAAAAAATAATGATGCAGAGGTAGAAGAAATTTTTTTACCTGAGTATAATTTAGAATTTTGTAAAGGTTGTTTTACTTGTCTAAGGGAAGGGAAATGCTCTACAGCTGATGATTTAGAAACATTAAGAGAGAAACTTATATTATCTGATGGAATAATAGTTAGTTCACCAACCCATGGATTAGAACCAAATGCTATAATGAAAAACTTCATGGATAGAATAGGCTTGTTTTCTGTGTATACTTCTCTTCTTGCAGATAAATATGTTGCTTCAATATCTACAACCGGGTCTATAGGGGCAAAAAAGGTAGCAAAAAAGATGACTAATATAAATGGGGGCTTTATGAAAACTGGATATTTTTCCGGTATTTTAGGAATTGCCATTGACTGGGACCATGTAAAAAACTATCCAGAACATTTAGATAAAGCATATAGTTTAGGTGAAACCTTAGTAGATGATATAAGAAATGAAAAGAAATATTATACTCAAAAACTATTTACAAAGATTATAAATGCTTTAATTATAAAAAAGATTATGAAGAAAAACATTTTAGAGCATAAAGATGATAGAATGAAAGCAGTTTATAATTATTTAGTAAAAGAAGGTGAATTTTAAGATTAGCAAATAAAAGATGGGGTGTAGATATTATGAAGAAGTTAATTATAGGAGTATGCATTTTTATATTAGTAATGATAGCTATCGTTACATATAAAAGAATTACTAATGTAGGTGATTATGTAAATCCACCTATTAATTTAAAAATTACAAGTAATGCATTTAAAGAAGAGGGTTTTATACCAGTAAAATATACTGGTAGAGGAGAAGATATTTCACCTAAACTTATTATTAATAAAATTGATCCTAAGGCAAAAACAATTGCTATTATAATGGATGATTTAGACCATCCATTAGGAGTATATAATCACTGGATAATTTGGAATATTCCTGCAAGTTTTAATGTTATACCAGAAGGCATACCAAAAAAAGAAGTTATACCTCCATTAGGTAATGCTATACAAGGTAAGAGTGGTTATGGTGGTAAGCACTATTATAGGGGACCTAAACCACCATTTGGAAGCCATGAATATATATTTAAAGTATATGTTTTAGATACTGCTTTGGATATAAACAAAGATTCTGGCAAGGGTGAATTGCAAAAGGCAATGGATGGACATATAATACAATATGGGACATTAAAAGGAAAATTTGGTAACTAGATTAGCTTAAAATATTAAAAATACTATCCTTATGAAAATATAGGGGTGGTATTTTTTATGTTAAATATTTGTTACTAGTATAAATATATTGACTAATATATAGTTATAGGGGTTTTGTCTCTTTTTTTATAAAATATTTCAAATGAATGTAAAAAAGTAGTTGTCATTTATATATAGCATAATATAACACTATACGATATATCGACCAACGTAATAAAAAGGGGTGATAAAGTGGAGATTAATCCTTTGGTTTTATCTTTTTATGATATTTTCACTGTATTTAATTAATTCATTTAATCTCTTATACTCTTATATATAAAAGTTAGAAAACTAAAGAAAAATATTTAACTTAATAAGTGACAAAGGAAATTCCTTTGTCACTTATTATTTAAAAAAATCATCAATTCGTTTTTCTAATATATCTACTAGTTTATGAATTCTTCCTTTAAGTCCATTTTCTCTATCCAGTTTCTCAACTTTAAATCTATATATTTTATTTTTGTTTCTTTCTACATTTTCTTTTAATTTTCTTCTGCGTTCTTTAATTTTTCTTTCTCTGTCTGTATCACTCATAAAATCACCACCTTTTATATATAGGATATATATGTATTCTATGTTTTTATAATACCTATTTATAAATAAAAGATAATGGCTGTAATTGAGTATAGACTAAATACTATTAATTTAATTTTTACTTATGATTAGTTTTATCTAAGTGATATAATCTTAGTGATTAATAAAAACAATATATTTAATAACAAAAGAAAATGGAGGGCTTATATGTACATAAAGAAGGTGAAAGGAAACACATATTGTATAGTAACTAAAATGACATACATACCATTTTATAAAATTAATGATGAAGAAATAATAATGTTAGATACAGGTTGGAAAGATGGACAAAGGGAAGGAATAGATGAACTTTTAGAAAGAAATAATTTTAAGGTAGCAGGTATAATATGTAGCCATGCCCATATAGATCATGTAGGGAATAATTCATATTTAAAGAATAAATACAATTCTATTATTGCTATGCCATCTCATGAAGCTCTTGTTTGTAGTTCTACTGTAAATTTAAAGGTTTATTATAGTACTCAAACATTATCACAAGTAAAAAAGCATTTTGGACATATGGTTTGTGAAACAGATATATTTATTACAAATAAACAAAACTATATTTATGTTTGTGGTATTAAATTTAATATCTTACATACTCCTGGTCATAGTCCTGCTCATATATGCATTACAACCCCTGATGATGTTACATATTTAGGTGATTCTCTTATAAGCTATGAAGTTATGAAAGGAGCTAAATTACCCTATGCTTTTATACTAAAAGAGGATTTAAAAAGCAAAGAAAAACTCTTTAAGTTAAAAAGTAATAAATATATAATAGCACATCAAGGAATATATAATGATATTACAAAGCTTATAACCGATAACATAGCATTTTATAAAAATAGGGCTAAAAAAATATATGACCTCGTAGAAGGTACTATGACAATGGAAGAAATAATGAAAAAGGTTATTGAAAACTGGAATATTAAAATTAAAAGTATATACCATTATTCTGTAATAGAAAAAATGTTAAGGTCATATGTTGAATATTTAAATGAAACTGAAAATATTGAATTAATTTTAGAAGATGGATTTCTTAAGTATAAAAAATAAGGCTTTAAAGTCTTAAAAGTTTGACTAGTAATTAGCTTATTTTAAGCAGGAAAGTATAATGTTTTATAGAATATGTTATAAAATTAAATTTAAATATAGTTTTAGAGACTAAAGAAGAGAGGTTATTATAATGAAGGATAAGTTAAAAGTTGTTGCTATCCAAAGCGAATATTATAAAAATATTACAAAAAATTTAAATAGGGCTATTAGGTTAATTGATAAGTATGGAGAAACTTCAGATTTAATAACATTTCCAGAGCTATTTTCAACAGGTTATTTTATGGATAAAAACTATTTAGATAATAATTCTGTATCTGTAGATGGGAAATTTATTAACACTATAAAAGAACAAGCAAGAAAAAAAAGCGTTTATGTAGTTCTTCCTTTTTTAGAAAGATATAAAGAGTGTATATATAACTCAGTAGTAATAATTAATAGACAGGGCCACATAAAAGGGATAAAAAGGAAAGCTATAAACTGGAAGGCAGAGTTAGGATTAATATCTGAAGCTAAACTTGAAAGTAATTTAGATGTATATAATATAGATGGGTTTAATATAGGTATTCTTATTTGCTATGAAGCATCTTTTCCAGAGACTTCTAGAGTAATGGCTAATAAAGATTGTGATGCTATTATAATACCAGCATTTTGGAATAGAAAAGCGCTAAGTCATTGGGAAATTCAATTAAGAGCACGGGCTTTAGATAATAATATTTATGTTATAGGTGTAAATGGATTACTAGAAAACAGAAGTTGTGGACATACAATGATTGTATCTCCAAATGGTGATATAATTAAATCACTTAGAAAAGATGAAGGGGTATTATCCGGTTGTTTAGATAAGGCATATCTTATTAAAGTTAGAGAAAACATACCTTACTTTACAGATTATTTAACATATTTAAAAAAAAGTGATAATTAGTTTATAAAAAGGAGATATTATATGAAAAAAAAAGGTAATGAGGTTTACTTTAAAGACCACTATAGATTAAAAGAATTTGATGAGTACATATTTTCGCCATTGGATACAAATGTATTTTTAAAAATAAATGAGAAAGATAAAACTAAACTTAGTCATTTAAGAAACGATATTCTTAAAGAATTAAATAATGAATGTAATTCATACGATGAATACACGATTAAATGGGGAGTTGAAGATAACAAAAAATATAAATTAGCAAAAGGTGTATTCATACCACCGGGTAAAGATAAATCCTTTGTAAAGGGTATTGTTAAAACTAATAATACAATCAGTTACAACTATCCATTAGATACTGATTCAGAAGTAAATAATATCCAATGTAAAGTTGAAAAAATAGTGTTTTATATTTATGAATATGGCATCGGTACAATTAGTATGAAGGTTAATGTATCAGCAGATAAATCAATTACAGTTGAACAAATGGATCAGGTTTCTGAATTTATTAACAATAAATTTAGAAAGACATTATCAAATCTCTGCATATTTGTAAGGGATACATTTAAACGTATTACTTCTAATAAGGAAGCGGCACTTTCTTTAGAATTATTTAAAAGAAATAATAGGAAATTATCTAGAGATTGTATTCCGTGGACTCATCGAATTTATCATATTAATGATAATGAATTATTAACATCAGACAAGCCTGGAGAGTTTTTTAGATTTTTAGTAACACCAAGTTCACAGGTAGATATACATGATTTTTCAATTTATGATCATAGATATATTTATTTTGGCTGGGGACATTCAATAATTATTACAGATGAATATGATGATGGGTATGAACAAACGACAGTGAATATAGATTATTATATAAGGTTAGTTGAAATAGCTCAGGCTAAATGGCAATGTTTAAATAAAGTAAATAGTATGGTAGATTCAGAACTACTTTATTTTAATTCTAGATTTGAGGATATTAAATTAAAACATATAGAACAAACAATATATGAAATACAACTATTTAATACCAATATTAATAGTATACTACGTTCACTAGATGATTTAAAAATTACTTTTGATACAGAAAAGAGGAATTTACTTAAAGAACTGAATGATAGATGGCATGTAGATACACTAAAAGAAAATCTATTAAGCTCGATGGATGAGATTGAAAAGAAGCTAATGTATCTTAGAGATAGGAAAATAAGTATAAATGATGGTCGGTTAAATAGTATTTTATTTATACTAACCATTATTAGTAGTATTGAAGTGTTCGTAACAATTTATAATTTAATATGGGCTGATAATACTAAAGCAATTGTTAGCGAAGCTGTATTTACATTTTCTTCAACAATCACATTATTAATCTTTATAATTTTCTATATTAATAGGAGAAAGATATAAGGGTCTAATCGGGATGAAATTTAGCAATGGATGGAAGAACATTTAATGGAATGGATATATATATGCCTCTTAAGCTAGAGAAAACTTATAAAAAATAGTATTAAAGGAAGGTAAGAGAGTATAATATGAATACTTGACAATACTTGGACATCCAAGTAAAATTAAATACATGGATGTCCAAGTAAATTAAAATAAGAAAAGCTTGATAATAGCTTGCACGGGTAATGTAAAAAGTTCTATGAAAACTATTAAAATCTAAAAATAAGGATAGAAAAATTACTATAGGCCAGAATAAGTGTGAAAAAAAATTAAATTTATATCAAAATGAAAATTAAATTTTTAAAAAA
>VEND01000042.1 GCA_009711765.1 Bacillota bacterium
ATTAAGGTTCTGTCAAAGGACCTAAAAAGTATACTACCTGGATTTTGACAGGTTCTTATAATACTTATATAATTTTAAATCTTCCCAAAGCTCCCTGGGGATTCTATGCCCTTTTTTACGCTTAAACCTAAATAAAATTTGACTTTAGAGTACCAATTTTGCTAATCTTAAAATAAATATAATTATAAAAATTATTTTTTGGTGTTCATTTACCATTTATTGGATGCTTTCATTCTTTATTTAACGGAATCTTTATCCATTCTTTCAAATTCATTTGTAATGTCTTATTAATTTGAACAATACGACTTTTTCCACCTTTTGAATTATTGATATATATCAATCTTCTATCAAAATCTATTTCATCTAATTGGAGATTTGTAATTTCACTTACTCTAAGCCCTGCAAATAAAGATAAGTAAACAATAGCTTTATTTCTTTGATATCTCCATTGATTATCTTTCCAAGTTTTCGGGTTTTCAATTACCCTTATCAGACAATTTTTTTCATTTCTACTTAACTATTTAATATTTTTATATTTATCATATTTTATACATTTTATTTTTAAAGTTATATTAGTTTCTATTATGTCTTTTTTACATAAAAATTTAAAAT
Organism: Bacillota bacterium; assembly: GCA_009711765.1. GTDB lineage: Bacteria > Bacillota > Clostridia > Tissierellales > MES13 > MES13. The sequence goes on from VEND01000042.1 coordinate 613, forward strand.
AAGCTTTTATTCCAGTGAGTTTTTTATTAATAGAAGAAGGAGATAATCTCTTGCCACTGCGACCTTTTCTTATTTTTATTAAATATTGTTTATATTCTTGAATATCTATATAAACAACTTTAATCGGTTTAAATTTTTCACAAACTGTATCTTCCCACCAACTAATGAATTCTTTTGATGCACATATATATTCTTTTATAGAAGATTTCTTTTTATCATTTTCCACTAACCATTTATGAAAATCATCTATATAATGGCTCACAAATAATCCCTCCTAGAATCTTTATTCTTTTTTGTAGAAGGATTGTAACGTAATCTTTATTGGATTTCAATAAAAACATATAAAAAAGGAATAAAGATTACCTAATCTTTATTCCTTTTTTAGATACTAAATATTATATTTTTATTCTATATTTGACAGATTCTTAGAGTTCTCATATATACAGAAACTATCAAACCCTTGCTCTTTTAATTGGTCTATCTGTCTTTTTGTTTTCTTTTGTTTTCTAAATATAGAAACAATATTGCCTTTCTCTTTTAACTCCTCGGCATACTTTAACACTGAAATTATACTTTCTTTTTCATTAAATAAAATTGCTATTTTCTCATTGTTTTTAGGTGTTTTATTATTTCTTTCTTTTAATAAATTAAATATCCTTTCAAACCCAATGGAAAAACCTACTGCTGGTACTTTGCGATTAGTAAATCTACCAATCATTTCGTCGTACCTCCCTCCCCCTGCAAGGGAGCAGTTAATATCATTACTTACTATTTCAAAGACTTGTCCTGTATAATAGCCCATACCTCTAATTAAAGTTATATCAAACTCTATGTTAAATCCTTTATCTGAGTAATTATTAACAACATTTATTACATTTCTTAATGAATTAATTATTTCATCATCTACTTTGTATTTACTTAAATCATCTATTGTTAGTTTTTCTAAAATGTCAATTAACTGATTAATTTTATCTTCTTCAATTTTTTTGTTTAATAATTCTTTTCTTACACCTTCCCATCCGATTTTATCTCTTTTATCTAAAGTAATACATATACCCATAAATTCTGAATCATCAAAACCAATAAATTTCACAATATTTTTTAGTATTCTTCTATCATTTATTTTAATAGTAAGATTGTCAAAATTAAGATTTGACAAAGCTTCTATTGTTGTCGTAATGAGGTCTATTTCTGCTATTTCTGTATCTTCACCTATTATATCTATATCACATTGAGTAAATTGTCTAAAACGATTTTTCTGCGGTCTCTCTGCTCTCCAAACCCAACCAACCTGAATAGATTTAAATACTTTTGGAAGATAATTTGAATTATTGGCATAAAATCTAGACAAAGGTAATGTTAAATCATATCTTAATCCTAAATCACATAGTTCATTTTCTTCTAAATTTTCTTTGCCTAATGCCTTTTGAAGTTTTCCTCCACGTTTTAATATTTTAAATAATAAGCTTAAATTCTCTCCACCTTCACTCTTTGTTAATAAATCCAAATTTTCAATAGAAGGAGTTTCAATTTGATTAAACCCATTATTTGTATATGCATTTATGATTGTATTCTTTATCCAGTTTCTTAATTCCATATCTTTAGGTAAAATATCAAAAGTTCCCTTCACTGAATCCGTCTTTATCTTCATTTCAATCACTCCATTCATATAAATATTCTTTATTTAAATTTAGGCCATCTATTATAACCTTTGCTAGGATTATTTGATTCATACTGCTTTATATACTCTATTTCCTTACGGTTAACTTCTTTATCCTTAGCAGATTCTGATTCCCACAAAATTTCTTTTCGAATTGTAAAATCTTTTCTTTCTTCTCTTGTAAAATCTTTTTCTATCAATTTACTATTTGCACTTCCAAAATAGTTAATACTATCAGTTAAATCTTTGCCTATGTAAATTTTACCATTTGGGTATGTGATTTTATAAATAACTTTCATATCTAAAGAAATCCCCCTGTTTAAAGCTTATATACAATTTATAATTATCCTTTAATTTAAGTTAAAAAAACTTATATAATTAGTTTACAAACATTCTTATATAAATCCTTTTGACTCAATAATAGTTACTTTTACTTCAGTAATTACTAATAAATGTTTATACTATTTTAAAATTATAATACAATGACACTGTAATTCAACACGTTATAGTGATGTTAAAATCAATTTTGAGGTTACTTGTGGTACGGTTCACCGTATCTCTGTAACTGCGGTTTTTAGTTTATGAAGAATGTCATCATTTAATTTGCTTTAATTGTGTAATCAAAGTACATTGTGAAAATTGGCTTTTAACTCTTCCGATATTAAAGCTATATTGAGATTTATTATTCTTATTTTATCTATTAAAAATTCAATATCTCTTCTTTTATGCATCTGAATATTTTATATATAGTCAATTTGCTACTATTTAGCATTCAAATTAATAATTATTTTACCGTCAACTACCTCAAACAAATTATTTTTTCTCCATGTTGATGTTGTTATCTTATCTCTAACCAAGTCCCCTGATTTAAACACAGAAAGCATAATCCCAATTAAAATCATATTTATTACGGTCGCTGTTCTACCATAAGAAATAAGTGGAAGAGTTTGTGAAGAAAATAGTTGAAAGCCCAAGTTGTTTATAACATAAAAAATAACTTGAATTGTAAACGTAATTAAAACAGATGTAGATACTAATCTTCCTAAAACGCTTTTTTGCTTTGAGCAAAGCTTATAAGAACGTAAAATAAATGCTAATATCACAATCATAATAACAATAAATGATATCCAGCCAACTCTATGAATTAAATATGTTATTAAAAAATCAGTATCTATAGAAGGCAAAACACTAGTAATAGGCACTCCATTCAATTCAAAATCACCTTGTCCAATAAGTTTAGCATTCATTATTACTTTTCTTGTCATTGTTCCAAGCCATCCACTACCCCTAGATTCAAGAGAAGGTACTATGGCATAAATCAATCTATTCAATCGGATAGGGTTGCTAATTATTGTTGCAATTGAAACAATAACTGTTGGAACATACACAAGAAGTATAGCACCTAACTTTTTTACATTAAACCATCCCTTTACAATAGCAAGTGTAAGCACAATAAGACAAACTAATGACAATAAAACTACACTAGAAAAATGTGAACTCATAACTCCTATCAATAGAGGAATAACCATGAACGCACCACTTAGGATAATTCCCAAATATCCTTTAGTCCTCATCCTATAGACTATTCCAGAAAAGACTGTAGGGAAAAGCAATAATATAAACTGAGTATAATAAATTCTGCCATTATACAATGGAGATACTATCGTAGTTCCAATAGCTATAGCAATAAAACTAAAATAAATTACTTTAGGATACTTACCTATAATCGTAAAATCTAAGAAATATGCAAGTATCATACATCCAATTCCTATGACTGATATAATTATACTTTTGGGAAGCATCAATTGTATATCAGATCCATATGCAAGAAATATCCTGATAGCTAATCCAATTATAAGCATAATACCAGTCATACCAACTATACTCCACTCGATTGTTGGTCTATATGTATGATCAAACTCTGAGCCAATAAGAACAGGGTCTCCCATTTCCTTTATAGCTTTATCTGTTGCTGCTGCTTCATCTAATCCATTAGCTATGAATGCATTTTTTTGGTCAATTATATGGTCTTCAATTTCTCTTGATACAACATCATGTGCCTTTTTCCATCGTATTTGCTCACAAACAGTATTTAAGTATTTTCTTACATTATTAGATTGTTTCAAAATTTGCACCTCCTTGTAAAACCTGATTAACAGCAGAAATATAAACTTCCCATTCATCCTTTTTCTCCGCAAGCATTCCCTTACCTTTTTTGGTAATACTATAATATTTTCTAACTCTTGCACTATCTGTGTTTTTTTCATAAGAGCTTAGCATTCCTTGCTTTTCGAGGGTATGTAGTAAGGGGTAAAGTGTTCCTGCTTTTAGTGAAAATGTATCATCTGACCTTTTCGCAAGTTCCTCAATCATTTTATATCCGTACATATCTTTATCTTCAAGTAACTTTAATATAAGCATTGTTGTACTACCGGTCAATAAACTTTTATTTATAGGCATAACTCCATCTCCTTCCCATATATAGATTATCTATATATATTATATATAGATGACCTATATATGTCAACAAAAACAAACTTAAGGAGATGAAATGCAATTTCATCTCCTTAGACCAATATAAACATTATTTTAGCTAATAATTGTATTGTATTTTTTTATTAACCTCACAATCCACATGCTATATATGTACTTTAAATGTTTCAAAAAAATGCCTTTATTGATGATAGGGTTCACCATATCGCTGTAACTAACATTCTTTACACTTCTTTAATTACAGCTTTAATTCGACAACAATGAATAATTGAAACAGTGTTTATACTCCTAGTATACTTAAAATTTTATCTTTTGAATCTATTATTGATTTATTGTCTTGATTTATTTCTAATATAATTGTCCCATTAAAATCATATAAGATTTCACTAAAAATATATTTAAAGTTTACCTCCCCACTTCCGATAGGCAAATGTTCATGAACAACTGAAAAACGTTTATCGGCTATATGCAGTATCTTTGGTTTTCTTACTCTAACTATCTCCTTTATTTGTGAATAATCTTCAACATGAGCTAAATCTATCAATATTTCAAGGTCTTCGTGTTTCTTCAAAACAGAAATTATATCTGTACTATCAGAAAAAAATGGCATCCTTTTACTATTGTTTTCAATATGTAATGTAATTCCATTTTCTTTAAATATATTTAAAACTTTCCCTACTTCCCTAGAAAATTTATCTAATATACATGGGCTGGTTGATTTAGTGTGAGAAATTGGATGAATTATTAAGTCCTTATTATCTAATGATTTGGCTATCTCTAGTAATCTACATGCATGTTGGCTTAACTCGTTAATATCTAGCATAGCATGAAGTATTGTTGGAAAATTACATGACTTAATGAATTCTAATTTAGAATCGCCTTCACAGGTTACTTCAAGTCCATTCTTGTCATACCATAGTTGAATGAAGTCAAATTTATTTTTCCTAGAGAATTCAACTTCATCAATATATTTAAAATTGTCTCTTATATTTCTTCCTATTTTTATCATTTAGTTCTCCTTTTTAATCTATCTATTTTGTTCATATATTAGGGCAAAGTAAATATTGAATTCTTTTCACAGAACAATATCATTCCCCTATATACCAACCTAATTGTAATTGCTCTATATGTTGAAAGTATTTACATATAGAGAAAACCGTCGTTACTTATGGTATGGTTCACCGCACCTATGTATCTGCGGTTTTTAAAAAGACCACTCTAGGTACAAGTGGTCTTAGATATGTCTATTTAACTATATTAATATTTTTAATTTTCCAGTTTTTTTATATTTATTCCATGCTTTTTGAGCATTCTCAAATATATCATTTAAAAATCTATCATCTTCACTAGCTTTCACTCCAACGCCACTATTCCCTGCATCAAATGTTTCCCATCTAGTTACGTAATCACGATCCTCAAAATTTTTAGCATCTTCAGGTGTTTCATACTTTACTAACTCGAAATCTCCATCCTTATTTAATATTAACCTGTTATCTTGATTATCATTCCCCTCTTTAATAACTTGTCTAAGTTGTTCCATATTTGGTTTCACAATTAAGCACTTCCTTTACTAGAAATTTTTTTATGTAATTTATATTTACCACCTTTTAAATTTATTCTATACTTATTTTAATAATCCTTTGAAATTCAATACATTACCTATCTGTTTTCACTAATACTTTATAACGAAATAATAGGAACCCTCTTTTAGAGAGTTCCTATTACTTTAATCTTTAAATAGACCAAACCCAAATCCTACAACTGCTCCTATTGTTGCTCCTACCGTTGCTCCTGGCACACCAAAAATCTTTCCTACATTTCCTCCTACTGCAGCTCCAGCAGCACCACCAACCATGGAATCTACACATGCTTCTTTAAATTTATCATTTTCACTAGAATAACTACTCATTCTCTTTCATCTCCTTTTTATTTTAATATCTTTACACTAAATCCTTAATACAAACACCAAGCTTTTCTAATATTGTTACTGTAAACCCTAAATTATACCCATAGTTTCTCTATATTTTAATCACCCCTTTCAAACTACTTCCAAATCTCTTATATTTATACTTTTTACTGTAAATGTATATCTCTCCCCCCTTCCATTATTGAATTTATTTCCATTTATAAATTTTTTATACTTCTATCCTAATTAGCTATTAAATTGCTATTTTAAAGACATAAGAAGAGGAACCCTCTTTGTTTGAGGATTCCTCTCCTAAGAATGATTTGATCCAGTTTTGTAAACCTTCATTAAAATGTATCTCTATAGTATCTATGTTCCTATTGTCATCTACAGTAATTTTATTAATAATTAACTGTAAGAATAACTTTCTTTGCTCTCTATCAGCCTGTTTAAGTAAAGTATGAAAATCTTCCATAGTTTCCTTAACCACTTCAAAGGGTATTTTTTCAGACCCATTTAACTTAATTTTTTCATGTATCTCTTCTTTGCGACTGTCTAAAGCATCTAAATCATCCTCCAATTTCTTTAACCTTTCATTTAAAATATCCTTATCTATAGTTCCATCTTCATAAAGATCAAACACTCTATTCTTTTTAGTAGTAAATTCAGATATCTTCTTTTCAATGCTTTCATACTCTGCTTCTAAAGGTTCTATCTTTTCTTGTCTAGTCTTATTAAGTTTACTTACAACATCTTTTAGAACCTTTTCATTTAACAATACTTCTTTTAATCTATTAAAAACATACTTATTTGCTTTCTTAGCCCTTACCGAATTAGCACTACATGCTACTGAACCTTTATTTCTAAATTGACCACATGAATAGTAGCTTATTCTTTTTTTAGTACCATCTTTAAGTGTATTCACAGTCCTAGCTGCAACCATACCATGTCCACACACAGGACACTTCATTAATCCTGAAAGTGGAAAATCTCCTGAGTATGTTCTAGGATATTTAGCTGCTCTTAGTTTCCTGATTTCTTGAACTTTATCCCACTGTTCCTTATCTATGATTGCCTCATGCTGTCCTTCTACTAAAATATAATCCTCATTCTTACCTTTTCTTCGTTTATTACTGTAATCTACATATCTGTTAAATCTTATTTTACCTGCATACGTTGGATTCTTAATAATATCACCTATAGCTGTTATACCAAAAAGATTTCCTTTAATTGTTTTATATCCTAACTTATTTAGTCTATTTGCTATTGCTTTATATCCTTTGCCATCAAGATATAGATTAAATACCTTCTTAACTATCTCCGCTTCTTCTGGTACTATTTTGAGTCTGCTTTCTTTTCCACTACCTACTGACCTATAGCCTAACATCCTTCCCCCATTCTTTAATCCTTTCCTAGCCCTAGCATTCATTCCCATCTTTAAGTTCTCGATAATCGTTGTTCTTTCGAATTCTGAAAAACTTGCTAACATACTCATCATTAACTTACCTGTTGGAGTAGATGTATCATAAGGCTCAGTTATGCTATTAAATGTAACATTATTTTCTTCAAGTTCTTTCACTATCTGAAGTAAGTCTAAGATGTTACGTGCTAGTCTACTTGTTTTCCATACTATTACCTCTTCGAACAATCCTTTTTTACTATCCTCTAGTAATCTCTTTAATTCTAACCTTTTCTTTACTGATTTACCACTTATACCTTTATCTGAATATACTTCAACAACAGTTTTCCCTTCGACCTTACATCTATTTTTAATATTTTCAACTTGAGCATCAATTGAATATCCTTCTTCCGCTTGCTCTGTAGTTGATACTCTTGCATAGATAGCAACTCTAATTTTATCCATTATTAATGCCCTCCTTTGTTAATATTCTTGTTTCTAACATATTTGAAAGTAAGTCAATCATTAGTTCATAATTAAAGTTAGTTGCATTTTCCATGCTACGTCCCCCCATCAAGTTAATAATATATATTTAAACATTTTCTTAATACAATATTGCTATATTGCCATACCTCATACCATTTAATTCCCAAACATTTAAACATTGGTTGAGTAATATACTATCCCAGATACTCATTACAACTATTTGCTCATTTATTAAATAGGTACTCTGAGGCAAGACCCGCTGCACAGGGTATCCGGAGACCATGACGGGGAAGACGCAAGCTGTTGAATGTGCTGGGTTTTGAGAAGTCTTCCCCGCTTGTCCACCTAGAAATATATTTAATTTTATCAAGCTCTCTGTATCTTATCCCACACATTTACTTTTCTTGTCTCTGTGTTAATTTGAGTGGGGATGCGGGGAAGACTTCTTGAAAGCTAGCTTTTTCAACAGCTCTGACCATCCCCGTGAGTCTCTTCAGCTCTCCCCTTCCCCTCCACACTTACCTAATTTTTTACTTACTGAATAGTTTATTCATTTTAGACTGAGTATTTGTTTTTTTCCTAGTTCTATTCTTAATCTTATGCTTCTTTACTTTATTTGCTTCCTTGTTCTCTTCTTCAGTAAAGAAGTCATCAACTACTTTTACAACATACATTCTCTTTTTAATTCCTCCAACACTTCTTTTTCTTGTGTAACGATTTTTATCACAGTCTAACAGACCTTTATCTCTCCATTTACTAAGAATTACATCTATATCTTCAAATCCGCCTTCGCTCATTGTATCCTTAAATACATCAATTGAAATTACAATTTGTTCAGTACCATTAGTTTTGCTAACATATTTCCCCCAAATCTCCTTAGGCATATATTCATCATTGTTTAATCTACCTTCCTTAACAAACTTTTCACTATATCTTGTATATATATCAAGAAAGTATTCATAAGCCCTCATATCAATATTATTAGAAGTTCTATTATTATTTTGTGTGTTTATAAGAAACTCTAATATGTTTTCAATGTTTAACATTATATTTAATTTATCTCTTGCTATTTCAGCTGATGTCATTATTAATGCCATAGGTTTTGATAATCTTTTCGAGAATATGTCATCTTTATCCAATTTATCATGGCATGCATCTATCCATTTTCTAAAAAGAGTTACTACTTGGTCTTTTCCCATGCTTATTAAAGCATTACCAAATTCCACTCCTAAGTATCCATAGTTTTTTAGAACTTTCTGTTTTATGGTATCAGAATGTTCTGCTGATTCTGTCCACTCAATGTTGCTAAACTCCAACTTCCTCATTCTCGTCCCTGTATTCTGATTACTCTTTGATGTAAGACTATGTTCCCCATTTGATAGAATGGTAGTACTCCATTCTTTCTTATCTTTCATTTCGGCATTTTTGTTTAATCTCTCCTTGTCACTACCAGCCGCTAACATATATATTACATCAGTAAAATCTTTTATCTTACTCATGGATGCTTCATCAAATACTGCTAGAATTCCACGATTATCTCTAAGCTTAGCAATCAATGCGTTTTTGGTTGAATTCCAAGTACTAAAAATTCCTTTTTCCCTAGGGTTTGGGGACCCGTACAGAGAAGCTGCTAGCATTAAAGCTGTTGACTTCCCTGTCGTAGAATCACCACTTAAATGTATGATTGGATTATCTATCTCTGTATCCTCAGAGATAAAGCCTACTAAAGCTGAACTAAAAGCTACTGCCATTATTAACTCTAATGGAGGCCTCCCCAGAACATTCTCCTTTATCATACGCAACTTCTCCTCTTTGGTACCTTTAGGCTTTAATTTTAATTGCCCTGCATAAGAAGAAGTGATTTCTCCTTTAGCTTTATAATGTCTAAAAGTATAGTTACCTTCTTCATCTTTAAACATTCCTACTTGACTATGTGTATAAATTTGATCAGCAATTATTTCTTGGTTAACTAAATGCTTGATAACATTATCTGCATTAAATTCATATACATCTACTCCATATCTCTGTAGCTCAAGTATTTTTCTCTTAGTAAAATAGCTTCTATCTATTTCTATATGACAATTTTGTCCACGGTAATCGTAATCCAAAATCATTTTAATCTCTTGAGTATCGATATTCATTTGTATTTCACTTATTTGCATTCTTGTACTAACTTTTCGTTCAATTTTATTTTTGTCAAGGTCTATTTCAACTACATAGTTCCCCCTTAACTGAATTTGAGGGAATCGTGGCTTTTTAGGTCGTTTAATCCTTTTTTTCCCCCGTTTTGTATTCTTTGTCTTTTCCTTTTTTCTGGGGTTATTCTCAGACTGTGAACTATCTCCTTCTGAAAGAGTTTTTTTCCCCGTTTCTTTTATCTGTACCTTTTCTTTTGACTCTTCCCTTTGGTCGACTGTTTCATTAGCCTCAGTTGATTTTAGATAGTTACCCGCTTTTGACTTTTTAACCCCGGCAATTAAGCCTTTAAATTCCTTTGATTTATTATGATTATTATTCTTATCAGTTATTTTAGGTTTAAGTTTTTTTCTAATTGGCATGTTTATCATCCTTCCTATTAATTAATGTTTAGTAGTTCACTAGGAGTATACTGAATACCCCTAGTGCCTTAATGCTATCCCGTGGCTAACATCTACTTCCACTTTATCTGTAATTGCTGAGCCTTCCGTTTTACATCTAGAAATAGTTACTTTATAACTATCGATATTTATACTTACTATTAATTCTAAAATTTTACTTATTAGTGTATTTTGGAATTGTTCCTGAATTTCTCTATTATAGTTAGGTTTCCATTCATTCAACTTAAACTTTGCTTCAATACTGTCTTCTTTTATAAAAACTAATCCCTCCAGTTTAGCTATCCTGTCTAATGCATCTACCATCAGTTTAGCAGCTTTAAAATCTGCTCTTTCCTCAATTAAGATAGTTATAGCTGTATAGTATTTTCCTTTGTAGCTTTCTTCTGTTAAGATTAAATCTGTAAAATATTCAGTATTCATTTGACTAGATTCTGAAATACCGCTTTTCTTGTATTTAAATATATCTATTAATTTGAAATTTTTATTTGACAATTCAATTCCTCCTTTAATTTTTATAAGGAGCAGTAATATGATATAATTATATGTGGATGTTATTTACTACTGCTCCCGTTGGAGCTTGTTTATTAGCTGTTCTAGTTGGTCCTAGGACAGCTCTATTTTTTTATGTCTATTAACGCTACTTTGTGGTTATCTACTGTTGTATATTCTACATCATAGTAGGTTTTTGAAACTTTACTCCCTTCAAATACTAAATTAAACTTATCTATTATTTCTCTTACTAGTCCAGCCGAGTATATAGTAGCCTTCTTAGTCTTCTTATTCACTTTAGGGTGAAAATAATTTGAATTCCCTTTAAAGTTTTCAGATATAGCTATTTTATTTTCTGTAAATGCAAACTGAAACTTTTTAGGACAATTGAGTTCTTTGTTTACATGACCTCCTATTGTAATTCTAATACCATAATTAGAAAAAACTATCCCTAAAGCTCCTGCTCTATTAGAACCATTCTTACTCTTTCCTTCACTAGTTGGATATTCAAGTTGACTCCTATCCAACTGAACCTCAGTTTCATTTGAATTATTAGATGCGATAGGTTTAGTAGAAGTATCATGATGCTTCGTATTATTATCAGTACGTTTCTCTGTGGTTACTGTTCCATTCTCCTCATTTTCAGTCACCCCCTCTGTGCTAGTATTCTTGTTAAGCTTTTTCTTACTTACTGTCATTAATACCACTCCTTTATTATTATTTACTATAACCTATTATAGAGCACTATTCATATGCTGTCAAGCCGTATTTTTAGCCATTTATGCGAGTTTTGTAGTTTTCTTTATTCATATTTTTTAAATATTTATTGACTTAATTCATTCTTTGGATTATAATATTCACAAGAAGTGATTTCTTACAAAGTTTAACTAAGGTAGCCTTTGAATATTGAGTGAATACGTAATGATTAGGACTTTAAGGCTATAACGCTTATTGATCTTTAATATTATTCAAAAAAATTTGTGAAAAAAGGGGTTTATTATGTCTTCAGATAATCTAGACAAGAAAGAAAGAAGAAAGTTAATTAAGGAAATTTTAGATAGCACGAAAATATTTGAACATTCTACTATAAAAAGTAAACTAAAGGAATTAGGGCATGAAGTTTCTCAACCTACAATTTCTAGAGATATTAAACACTTAGAATATATTAAAGGTAGTGAGGGCTATTATGTTAAAGGAAAGAGTGAGTTCCTACAGAAACAGGAAGAACTTTTAGATACTATATTCTATTCTAAAGATGTTGATATTTTCTTTAATATTATTAATGAAGAGACTGTCACCTTTAAAATTTGTAAGGGGTATGAGGCTACCTTAGCAAATCTTCTATATGAGGTATTTAAAGAAGTTATTATTGGTACTATTCCAGGAATTGGTACAGTTCTTGTTCTAACTGAAAGTAAGGAAAATGCTCAAAAGGTATATGATTATTTTGAAAGTGATGAATTAGAAATTAGTTCATAAGCATATCTGTTATATGGCAGTTTATTTCAACCTAATACTTCTAAAAAAAGTCAAATTATATTATCCCAATTAAATAATGCAGATTAAATAATCTGACTAAGTATAAGTAAGATTATTTAATCTGCATTATTTGT
>VEND01000107.1 GCA_009711765.1 Bacillota bacterium
TTCGCTAATTATTCTATAAGTATATTTTAGCCTTAGGATATCTCTTTGTAAAAGTGTAATAAGAAATAAAATAAAATAATATGCTTAGAACACTTTTAAATTATGGTTCTAAACATATTATACGAGGAGGTGTAATATGGAAAAAACTTTAGTTATAATAAAGCCAGATGGCGTAAAAAGAAAACTTATGGGCGAAATAATTAAAAGGTATGAAAATAAGGGTTTTAATATTATTAATGCTAAGTTAATTAAAGCTGATAAAAAGACAGTTAAAAAACATTATGAAGAACATAAAAATAAGGATTTTTTTAAAGAATTAGTAGACTACATATTAGAAGATTTTATTTTTGTCATGATTATTGAAGGAGAAAATGCTATAAATATAGTTAGAACAATAAATGGACATAAAGACCCTTTAAAAGCATTACCTGGTACAATTAGAGGTGATTTTGCAAATAGCCTAACTAGAAATATAATACATGCGTCGGATAGTAAGGAGTCTTCTGAGAGAGAAATAAAAATTTGGTTTTAAAAAATCAAGGGGGAATTTGATGGATTTTTTAAGAGTTGGTTTGTGTCAGATGAAAGTGAAGGAAGATAAGTTAGAAAATATAAAAAAAGCTGAAAATATGATTAAAGATTTAGCTAACAAAGGAGCTAAACTTATTGTTCTTCCAGAGATGTTTAATTGTCCTTATAATAATAGTAATTTCAAAGAATACGCAGAAAAGTATCCAAATGGGAAGACAATAAAAAAGTTATCGGATATTGCAAATAGGGAAAATGTTCATGTTGTAGGTGGGTCTATACCTGAAAAAGATGATGAAGGAAATATCTATAATACTAGTTTCATATTTGATAATAATGGTAAGTTATTAGATAGACATAGAAAAATGCATTTATTTGATATAGATGTTGAGGGTGGAGTTACATTTAAAGAATCGGATGTATTAAGTCCAGGAAATAAAGTAACAGTTGTCGATACCCCCTTTGGAAAAATAGGTATAGCCATATGTTATGATATAAGATTTCCTGAACTAACAAGATTAATGGTTAAAAAAGGAGCGAGAGTAGTTATTATACCTGCAGCTTTTAATATGACAACAGGTCCTGCTCATTGGGAAGTTACATTTAAAGCTAGAGCATTAGATAATCAAATTTATATGCTAGCTACTGCTCCAGCAAGGGATGTTAGTGCAAGTTATCATTCATATGGAAATTCATTAATTGTTAATCCATGGGGAGATGTAATATCAAGACTTGATGAAAAGGAAGGAACAATTATTAAAGATTTAGATCTTAATAAAATCGACAAAATAAGAAATCAGTTACCACTTCTTAAACATCTAAGAAAAGACTTATATAAAATTAAAGAAATAGAGTAAACTAAAAGGAAGGCTATCGGTTGATAGTCTTCCTTTTTTAAGTAGATTTATTCTACTGTTTTCTCTCTTTCTCTAAATAATAGAGATATTGTGTATAATCCTGCTATACCTACAAGACCATATACTAATCTGCTTAAGAATGTATAGTCACCAAATAATGTGGCAACTAAATCGAAATTAAATAAAGATATTAAGCCCCAATTAAGAGCTCCGATAATAACTAAAACTAGTGCTACTCTGTCCATTAATAAACTCACTCCTTATTATTAGTTTAAAAGTATTATTTCTTAAACTAAAGATTTATATACATAAAAATGTAAAAAATAATAAATTTTTCAATGATTTTCTAAGTAACATCTAATATATCATAAGAATAATATATATTGAGAAGTACTAAATCATTACAATATATATTTTGCCAAAAATATTGAAATTTATAAGTGAAATATTTATATTAATATTGAAATTTTGTGGGAGGTAAATTTCATGATTGAGTCTAGTGTAAAATTACAAAAGGATAATTCCTATACTGAGCTTTTGTTTTTCTTTTTATTATTAACAATAATTTTTTTAGATTGTGGTTTTTATAAAAATTTAAAAGATAGTTTTTTACTATTTTATTTGAATCTAGTCGTATTAATATGTAATTGGTATATTGACTGATTTTAAATAATTGCTTGTAACAATTAAAAGCAAATAACATATTCTATATCAGAAAGGAGTGAGGATATGTATAATTGTTATAGAAATCCTTATATGAATACTGTTTCCTATTTAAGAGTTTTGCATGCATCACCAGATGCTCCAGGTGTAGATGTTTATTTAAATAATATGATAGTAGCAAGTAATTTAAAATTTAAAGATTTCACACCATATCTACCTTTGATGCCAGGTTTATATAATGTTAAAGTATTTCCAGCAAATACCCAAGTAAATCCTGTAATTAATGCAAATATTGAAGTTAAACCTAATTCTGATTATACAGTGGCAGCTGCAGGGATGTTAAAAGAAATTAAACCAATTATTATTGATGATACTTCTGGGAGGATTCCAGTAAATAAAGGGCAAGTCAAATTTGTACATCTATCACCCGATGCTCCAGCAGTTGATATAACTCTTCCAGATGGTACAATATTATTTGAAAATATAAAATTTGGTGAGACTAGTGAAAAGTTATTATTAGATCCAGGAACTTATACACTACAAGCAAGGGTTTCTGGCACAGATAATGTTGTTTTAACAGTTCCTAATGTTAAGATTAATCCTCAAAAGTATTATACTGTTTATGCTGTAGGTTTAGTTGATGGTCCACCACCATTACAAGTTCTTATAGCTTTAGATAAAGCATCCTATTAATTATATGTAAAAAAAGACATAGATTTTAATTAATCTATGTCTTTTTTATGTATTAACAAGAAAAATACTAGGGATAATAAATACAAATAAACTAAGGAGGAAATAATATGGAGTATTTACCAGAAAGGGTCTTTTTAGAAAAAAAAGCAATGAATTATCCCTTAGGAAAAAAACTTTATGATGTTTTTACAGAAAAAGGAGTAGATACAGAAATATTAAAATCTAATAGAGTTACAAAAATACCTGGAAAAAATCCTGTAAAAGCCTATGCAGAAGGAAAAAAATCATTAGTTGTAAGGGTTAGAAAAAATAATGAATTTCAAAGCTGTAAACCTTCTGCCCATTATCAATTACCCCTTGTTTCGGGATGTGCAGGGAAATGTGAATATTGTTATTTAAATACTAGGTTTGGAAATAAACCCTATACAACTGTCTATGCTAATGTAGATGAAATATTAGAAAAAACAGATAAATATATAAAAGATAGGGCACCTGAAATTACTTATTTTGAAGCAGCAGCGACTTCTGATCCTATACCCCTTGAAAGATATACAGGAGTATTAGCAAAAACTATAGACTTTATAGGTAAAGAAGAATATGCTAGATTAAGATTTGTTACAAAGTTTTCCGATGTAGATAGTATTTTAAATATAAAACATAATAAACATACTACAATAAGATTTAGTATAAACACTGATGATGTTATTAATAAATATGAGCATGGAACAGATAGCTTAGATGAAAGGGTTAAAGCTTCAAAGAAAGTTTTTCAAAGTGGGTATAAATTAGGGTTTATTATAGGACCTGTAATACTTTATGAAAATTGGAAAAAAGATTATCTTAAGATGTTAAATAATTTAAAAAAGAAACTAGGTGATGAAAAAAAAGAAAAAATATATTTTGAAGTCATATCCCATAGGTTTACAAAAACGGCTAAAAATAAAATATTAGAAATATTTCCATCTACAACACTTCCTATGGATGAGGAAAAAAGAAAATTTAAATATGGACAATTTGGATATGGGAAATATGTTTATAATAAAGAGGAATTAGAAGAGATGAATAATTTTTTTAAAGATAATATAAAAGATATTTTCCCATCAGCAGAGATTGATTATATTATTTAAGCTTAAAACAGAGATAAATCTCTGTTTTTTTATGTTGAAGCAATGAAATATATGTATGATTAGTATATAATGTAATTAATCAGCTATGAACTTGATGAGTTGAGAAAATATTTTTAAAGGGGTGTTAAATTGTTAAAGTTAAATATTCCATCATATAAAATGATAGAAATAAAAAACTTAATTTTTGATTATAATGGAACCTTAGCTAAGGATGGTTTAGTTAAAGATACAACAAAAAACAAATTAAATAAACTAAGTGAAAAAGTAAATATATATGTATTAACAGCTGATACTTTCAATAATGCTAAGAAAAATCTTAAAGATACTAATGTAAACTTACATATTATTTCAAAGGAAAATGGAACAAATGATAAAGGAGATTTTATAAAAGAGTTAGGTAATAAGGATTCAATAGCCATTGGAAATGGAAATAATGATATAGAAATGATAAAAAATGTAGAATTAGGAATATGTATTTTAGGGGATGAGGGATGTTCTACTTTTACTATGATAAATAGTGATTTAGTAATAAAAAATATAGACGATTGTTTAGATTTATTTATAAATCCAAAAAGGTTAATAGCAACTTTAAGAAAATAAATAGGGGGGCAAATTTTGAATAGATTGATTAAGCCCTTTTCTATGTATAAAGGGTTACCTAAGGGGATATATGCTTTATTTTTTGCAAGAATAATAAATAGTATGGGAGCATTTGTATTTCCATTTTTAACAATTTTTTTAACAAGAAATTTAGGTTTAGATGAAAAGACTGCTGGTTCCATAGTAATGATTGGAGCTTTTTTTTCTGTTCCGGGTTCTTTTTTAGGGGGTTTTTTATCAGATTATATAGGAAGAAAGAAAATTATAATATTAGCACAAGGTTTAGCAGCACTATGTTTTGTACCCTGTGCATTTTTAGAAGATTCTATGATAATCCCTGTATTGCTTATGTCATCTAATTTCTTTGCTGGTATAGCAAGACCTGCAACTACTGCGATGACTACAGATTTAACAAACAAAGATAATAGAAAGGCAGCATTTTCTTTAATATATTTAGGAATAAATATAGGTTTTTCTATAGGACCATTAATTGCAGGATTTTTATATAATAATTATATTGAATTAATATTTTTAGGAGATGCTTTTACAACTTTACTTTCGTTAATATTTGTATATAAATATGTAGATGAAACAAAGCCAACAGAAAAAGAGATTGAAGATAGTAAAATTTCAGATAAAACCCAAGAAAAGGCAGAAGAGGGATCATTAGTAGCGGTATTATTAAAACGGCCTAACTTAATATTTTTTGGCATTGCAAGTGTAGTTTACTCTTTTGTTTTTGCACAACATGGATTTTCATTACCATTACAAACAGAAAGTATTTTTAATAATGATTTAAGCACTGAAGTTTTTGGTAGCTTAATGGCTACAAATGGTATAGTTGTAGTATTAATGACTGTTTTTTTAATAGATTTAACAAAGAAGTTAAAACCATTACTAAATATAGCAATGGCAGGTATTTTATGTGGTATAGGTTTTGGAATGATATATTATGTAAGCAGTATAAAATTACTTATACTCTCTACAGTTATTTGGACTTTAGGAGAGATATTAAATGCAACAAATACCGGTGTATATATTGCTAATCATACACCTATATCCCATAGAGGAAGATTTAATTCAATATTTCCAATAATAACTGGAGCTGGATTTGCTTTAAGTCCACGAATAATGGGGAGTTTTATTAATTTAAATGGTATCAGGGCTGTATGGCCTTTGATATTTTGTTTATCTATGATAGGTGCATTATTAATGTTTCTTTTATATGTATGGGAAAAAACACAAAAACAAAAGGTATATGAAAAGAATTAGGTGTAGAGCTTAAGCTTTACACCTTTTTTAATCATAAAAAGTATATCACAATAAAATTAAAACACACAAAAGAATATTATACACAATATAATATTACTAATTTTAATAATTAGTATGACATATTTAAATTAATGTGTTATAATAATCCATGACATAATTTTTTAGGAGGTCGGTGTTATGAAAAATATATTGTGGTTTAATGAAATTGATAAAGAAGATATATCTTTAGTAGGAGGTAAGGGGGCAAATTTAGGTGAATTAACTCAAAAAGGAGTGAATGTGCCACCGGGATTTTGTGTTACAGCTTCTGCATATGATAATTTTATAAAGATAACAAACATAAAAGAAAAAATCGAAACTATTTTGAATAATATTGATATCGAAGATAATAAAAACTTAACAGATGGAAGTAAAAAAATAAGAAAACTTATTACAAATTTAGAAATACCAAAGGATATAAAAGAAGATATAGTTAATTCATATAAAGATTTTAGTGAAAAAGTAAATGTTAAAAATCCTGATGTAGCTATTAGAAGTTCTGCTACTGCAGAGGATTTACCTGATGCTTCTTTTGCAGGACAACAGGATACTTACTTAGAAATAAGTGGAATAGAGGAAGTTTTAAATTATGTAAAGAAATGTTGGGCTTCTTTATGGACATCAAGAGCTATTTATTATAGGGAAAATAAAGGTTTTGACCATTTAGATGTAAGTTTGAGCGTTGTTGTTCAAAAGATGGTTAATAGTAAAAAATCAGGTGTAATGTTTACTGCAAACCCAATAAATAACAGTAAGAAACAATTAATGATTAATGCTAGTTGGGGATTAGGAGAAGCAGTTGTTTCTGGTATAGTAACACCGGATGAATATATAGTTAATAAAGATGATAAAAATATTTCTGAAAAAAATATTGCAGATAAAAACGTAATGATAGTAAAAAAAGAAAATGGGCAAGGAACAGTAGAAATAGATGTAAAGGAATACTTAGGTTATGAAAAAGTCACTGAAGAATGTTTAGATGATTTAGAATTAAATAAGTTAGTTAAGGATGCTTTATTAATTGAAGAATTGTATAAATCACCTCAAGACATTGAATGGGCGCTAGATATGGATACTGGCGAGTTATATATATTACAATCAAGACCAATAACTACCTTA
Organism: Bacillota bacterium; assembly: GCA_009711765.1. Classification (GTDB taxonomy): domain Bacteria; phylum Bacillota; class Clostridia; order Tissierellales; family MES13; genus MES13. The sequence continues at coordinate 6,899 of VEND01000107.1, forward strand.
AAGGAGGAAGAAGAAGTGACTATGAATGAAGAAAACGTTGAATTGAAAGTATTAGCTAAGGGTCTAGCTGCTGCACCTGGTATATCAACAGGAAAGGTAATTAAAATCAATGATGTGGATGAAATATCTAGAGTTGAAGATGGAGATATATTAGTAACAGTTATGACTAATCCAGACATGGTACCGGCTATGAGAAAAGCTTCAGCTGTTGTTACTGACGAAGGAGGTAGAACTTGTCATGCTGCTATAGTATCAAGGGAATTAGGAGTACCTTGTATAGTAGGAGCTAAGGATTGTAGTACATCTGTAAAGGATGGAGATGTTATAACTGTTGATGCTACAAGAGGAATAGTTTATGAAGGAAAAGTATTACAAGAAGATGATGATTCTGATAAAGAAAATAATTTAAGTTTAAATGAAGAAATATTAAATCAGTTAGCTCCTATTACAGGAACAAAGATATATATGAATCTAGGAGAGCCTTCAATTATTAAAAAATATAAAAACTTACCCTTTGATGGAATAGGTCTTATGAGGACTGAGCTTATATTTAGTAACTTAGTAGGAGCACATCCTTTATACTTACTTAAACAAGGAAGAGAAAAAGAGTTTATTGATAAAATGGCACAGGGAGTAACTAAAGTTGCTCAACAAGTTTATCCAAAACCTATAGTTGTTAGATTAAGTGATTTTAGAACAAATGAATTTAGAGGTTTAGAAGGTGGAGAAGAGGTTGAGCCTATAGAAAGTAATCCAATGATAGGTTGGAGAGGTGTATCAAGATATGTATCAAAGGATTATGAAGAAGGCTTTAGACTAGAATGTAGAGCTATTAAGAAAGTAAGAGAAGAGTATGGTTTAGTAAATGTTTGGGTTATGCTTCCATTTGTAAGAACAACTTGGGAATTAAAACAAGTAAAAGAAATAATGGCATCTGAAGGATTAGTACAAAGTAATAATTTCAAAATCTGGATAATGGCAGAAGTTCCTTCAGTTGTATTTCAAGCAGAAGAGTTTGCAAAATTAGTAGATGGTTTTAGTATAGGTAGTAATGATTTAACTCAATTAATTCTAGGTGCAGATAGGGACTCTGGTATTCTTAATAGTATGGGTTATTTTGATGAGAGAAATCCAGCTGTTAAAAAAGCAATATCTACATTAATAAAAGCAGCACATAAATATGATAAAACCATATCTATTTGTGGGCAAGGACCTTCTTTATATCCTGAATTTGCTGAGTTTTTAGTTAAAGAAGGAATAGATAGTATGAGTATTAATCCTGATACTGTAGCATATACTAGAAAACTTGTAGCATCTGTTGAACAAAAGATACTTTTAAATAAATTAAGAGGATAATATTAGAAAAAGTATTTGAAAATAAAACTTTAAAGTGGAAATTAATAAAAAAAGAAACTATTTTTAAAATAGTTTCTTTTTTTATGTTTTTTTATTTTCTATTTTATATAATACTATAATTCTTAGTATTTATTGAGGTTTAGTCTACTATGGAGAAAATTGATTTAGTATGAAAATAGAATCTATTTGTTTAAGATAAATATTAGTTTTTTATCAACACAAAAAGTAGAATCTCCTTTATTTGTTTCAGTTTTTCTTGTAGTAATCCTAAAAGAATATAAATGAATATTGGTCTAATTAAATTTTACGACTTATTTACAACAATTCAACAACTTTTATAATTTAGGAAGTTATTATTTATATATAAGAAAAATGAAAGTGAGATATTAAAAAAAAGGATAATAAATAAAGGAGATATACTTATGAATAAATACAATAGAAAAAAAGAATATGTAAAAACAAGGATTAAAAGAAATAGAAGAAGAAAAAGAAAGAGAAGATTTATAACATTTATTTTAATAAGTATAATTTTAATAATTTCTATTATTAAAATCACTAAAATAATAGATGAAAAAGTCATGTCAAATGAAGAGTTTAATACAAACACAGGTTTCGGAGAGGATGATAATTTTAAAAAAGGAAGTATAGAAAGTAAAGTTATAGACATCTTAAAAGAAGAAAAAAATAAACATGGTATATTAAAAAATATAGATGAATATCCAAAGGAAATTTTAGAATTATTAATTAAAAATCCTGAAACTATCGATTATGTTGGGGATTATCTAAAAAGGTATCCAGCTAAGGGAAATGGAAGTGATATTAATGTTGAAAAAGATTATGTAAAAGGTGAGATTCCGTTATTTTTACAATGGGATAAACGTTGGGGATATTATGATTATGGAAATAAGCCTATGGCAATGACTGGATGTGGACCAACAGCTTTATCTATGGTTGTTGTAGGTCTTACTGGGGATATTACTATGAACCCGAAAAAAGTTGCAGATATTAGTTATAAACAGGGCTATTTAGTAGAAAATAAAGGATCTAGTTGGACGCTTATGTCTGAAGGGGCTAGATATTTTGGGTTGAGAGCAAGGGAATTGCCACTAACTGAAAATAATATTAAAATAACATTAAAAAGGGGAGTTCCTATAGTTGCCAGTATGGGACCAGGGGAATTTACAACAACAGGACATTATATTGTTTTAACTGATATAACCGAGGATGGAAAAATTTTAGTTAATGACCCTAATAGCAGAAAAAGAAGTGATATGAAATGGGCTATAGATGTTTTCATGGAGGAAACAAAGAATTTATGGGAATTTAAAAAACTATAAATGGTTAAAACATGCAAATAAGATATACAGATGGGATTATCGTTAAGCAATAAAAAGCAGGTAAGTTACCTGCTTTTTCTAAAATGCTGGAACAACTCCACCGTTGTAATTTTCTAAAATATAATTTTTAACTTTTTCAGATTGTAATGCATCGATTAATGCCTGAACTTTTTTATTATTTTCGTTACTTTTGTGAACAGCTATAATATTAGCATATGGAGATTCACTACCTTCTAATAAAATAGCATCATCAGTAGGTATTAAATCAGCTTCTAAAGCATAATTACCATTAATAACCGATGCGTCTACATCTCCTAGTGCTCTTGGTAACTGTGCAGATTCAAGAGGTTTAAATTCTAGATTTTTAGGATTTTTTATAATGTCCTTTTCAGTAGCATTTAATCCTGCACCTTCTTCTAATTTAATAAGCCCCTCATTTTCTAGTAATATAAGAGCCCTTCCTCCGTTTGTTGGATCATTTGGAATTGCAATAACAGAACCTTCTTTTAATTCATCAATAGAATTAAATTTTTCTGAATATACTCCTAAAGGTTCTACATGTATTTTTCCTACAGAAACTAAATTTAAGTCATGTTCGTTAGAAAAATTATCTAAATAAGGTTTATGTTGAAAGAAATTAGCATCAATTTCATCTTCATCTAAGGCTAGATTTGGCTTTACATAATCAGTAAATTCTATTATTTCTAATTCTATCCCTTGATCTTTAAGATCTTCTTTAACTAAATTCAATAATTCACCATGGGGTACAGGAGATGCTCCTACCTTTAAAACATTATTATTTGCATCAGAACTACAAGCGCTTAATAATACAATACTTAAAACAATGATTGATAATATACTAGTTATTTTTTTCATAAATAATACCTCCTAATTTTTATTAACTGCTTTTGATAATTTGTTTCCGATAAATTGAATAGATTGTACAATAATAATTATAAGTATTACAGATGACATCATTATATCTGTTTGGAATCTATAAAAACCATATCTAATGGCTAAGTCTCCTAGACCACCTCCTCCAATGGCGCCTGCCATAGCAGAAAAGCCAACTAAATTTATCATAGTTAAAGTAATTCCAAGTACTATAGAGGGCATTGCTTCTGGGATTAAAACCTTTAATATTATGTCAATAGGTTTTGCTCCCATTGATATAACTGATTCTATTACTCTATTATCAACTTCTTTAATTGAATTTTCAATTATTCTAGCAACAAAGGGAGAAGCTGCCACAGAAAGTGGGACTATGCTTGCAGTTGTACCTATGGTGCTACCTACAATTATCCTTGATAGTGGGAATACTAAAATCATTAGAATAATAAATGGAAATGAACGACTGACATTTATTATTGTTTCTAGTATCCAATTTAATTTTGGTTTTTCCCATATACCATTTTTTTCTGTAATTACTACTAAAATCCCTAAGGGAAGTCCTATAATAACTGAGAAAAAAGTTGAAAATATAACCATATAAATTGTTTCTAATAATGAGGGTAATAATAGTGATAATAAACTAATTTTTAATCAACTCCAATCTTATATTTTTGTCTTTTATCCAATTCTTAGCTTTATTAATGTCATCTTCATTACCTAAAAATTCTACTATCAATGTACCTACAGAATTAGACATTAACTCATCAATATTGCCGGATAAAATATTTACATAAATATTAAATTTTTTAATGATTTCTGCTATAATAGGTTCTTTTGATACTTCGCCTATAAATTTAAGTTTATAAACTTTTCTTTTTTCAAGGTTACTTAATTTTATATAATTTAAGTCTTTAGTACTTTTATTAATAAAGGATTTAGAAGTTTCTGTTTTTGGGTTAGTAAAAACTTCAGTAACCGTATCTAGTTCAATTATTTTTCCATTTTCCATTATTGCAACTCTATTACATATCTCTTTTATTACCTCCATTTCGTGGGTTATAAGTACTATTGTAAGATCTAGTTTATTTTGGATATCTTTTAAAAGAGTTAATATCCTTTTAGTTGTTTTAGGATCTAATGATGAAGTAGCTTCATCACATAAAAGTATATTAGGATTATTAGCTAAAGCTCTTGCTATGGCCACTCTTTGTTTTTGTCCACCACTTAATTGACTAGGATAAGTATTTTTTTTATCTTTCAAATTAACTAAATCTAACAATTCATTGACTCTTTTTTCAATATACTTTTTATCAAGTTTTTGTAATTTCAAAGGAAATGCAATATTTTCAAAAACTGTTTTAGAATTTAATAAATTAAAATTTTGAAATATCATTCCTATATTTTTTCTTAAACTTCTTAATTCTTTTTTATTAAAATTTAAAATATTTTTGCCATTTATATTGATATGGCCCTTCGTTGGTTCTTCTAACCTATTTATAGTTCTTATTAACGTTGATTTACCTGCACCACTTAGACCAATAACTCCGAAAATTTCATTTTCTTTAATCTCTAGATTAATATTTTCTAAGGCTTTAAATTTCTTATCATTATTTTCATAAATCTTATAAACATTATTAATAGATATCATAACTTCACTCCTTTAATTGATTATTACACTAAAACATTTAAGGCATAAGAAAACCCCTGAAAGGGGTTTTTATGTATCAAAAAAACCTCTTTCCAAAAGAAAGAGGTCTAAATAACTAGAGTTCCCCTCTCATCTTTCGGTAAATACCGCTGGAATTAGCACCTTGTGTTTAAAAACACCGGTTGCCGGGCTTCTTCGGGCCAGATCCCTCCGCCTCTCTTGATAAGAGTTTTTATTCGATTTGATATCTATTAAAACATATATATTAATCTTTGTCAACAAGTTTTTTTGTTTAGAGTTTCCCCATTTTTTTGAGAGTAGATGAAAAGTTTGTTGTGGATAAGTAAAATAGGAGTAATATCTTTATTAACAGATTTGATTTTTTTTGCATAAAAATAAGCAAAATAGCCCATTGTTTTGGTATAATGAATTTGACCAAAAAAACAAAAACCAAACAAGAGGGGCGATTTCACTTATGTTTAATTATAGCAAACTTTCATACCAAATTAAAAGGAAATTATAAATTTTTTCAAAAAAAGTTATTAAAGATATTTCAAGATCTAAAGCTAAATTTGTTTTTCAAATGATTTATGGGTTCTTAGAAAGCAATTCTGTTCACTTAAGTAATATATCAAGAGGTTTAAATGAAAATATTTCCTTAAAAAAGACTATTGATCGTCTTTCTAGAAATCTAAAGAATTTTGATGAAACTTTTAAAATAAATGAAAACTATATTAAAGAAATTAGTTCATTTATTAATGATGATACGATATTTTGTGTAGATGGTTCTGAAATAGTTAAACACCATACTAAATCATTCGAATCATTAGATAGAGTACGTGATGGTAACACTGGAAAAATTAAAGATGGATATAATATATTTGAAATT
>VEND01000169.1 GCA_009711765.1 Bacillota bacterium
CAATAAAAAGCTTCTCGCTCGACTTGCATGTGTTAGGCGCGCCGCCAGCGTTCGTCCTGAGCCAGGATCAAACTCTCAAATTTAAAAGTTTACCTGTTACTCATAGTAACACTAACGTGTTGATTTATAATCAACTTGGGATAACTCAAAATGAATTATCTATAATTGTTTAATGACTTCGCACTGTTCAATTTTCAAAGATCAAATTGTTGTTGCCGCCCTTTGTGACGACTCTTAATATATTAGCATCTTTATTAAGATTTGTCAAGCAGTTTTTTTCTTTTTTCTTTGCTTTATGCTTTTGTAAAAAGAAATAACTTTTTTAGCGACATTTAATATACTACCACATAAACTAGTATTATGTCAACACCTATTTTAAATAAAATCAGAAGACAGTTTTTATTATGGGAATAAAGCATAAATAGTATACATCTAAATTTAAATTTGTTTATATTATTTTAATAGTAAAGAAGAATATATAAAACATAATTAGTATAAACTTATACTTAAATTTTTGCATTTTTATTATCTATCAATATATACTAAAAGGCACGACACCTTTTAGATGCCATGCCCAATATTTTCTTTATACCTTTTAAAGTAATAATTATATTTAATGTCTAATCATACATTTTCTTTAATTGTTTTCTAAACTTCTCTATAATCTTTTTTTCAAGTCTAGAAATAGTCATTTGAGATACCCCTAATTCTTCTGCAATTTGTACTTGGGTTTTCCCTTTGATATATCTATCTTTTATAATCTTTCTTTCATTCTCTTCTAACTTTTCTATTGTCTTTAATAAGTAATCTCTATTTTCAATTTTATCAAAGTATTCATCATCATCTCCAATTAAAGCAGCTAAATTTAACTCCTTATCTTCACTTTCTGAGTCATATGAAGCATCTAATGAGTGTGGTGTATAAACTTGGCTAGCCTCCATAGCCTCTAATACATCTTCTTCTGTACAGTTAAGATACTCTGATATATCCTTTATAGTTGGTGTTCTTTGTAACCTCTGACTAAGTACTAATTTTGAGTTATTTATTTTTTTAGAAAGTTCCTGTATTCTTCTTGGTACTCTTATAGACCATCCTTTATCTCTAAAGAACTTTTTGATCTCTCCTATAATTGTAGGTGTAGCAAAACTAGAAAATTCATAACCCTTTTCTACATCAAATCTATCCACTGCGTAAATAAGACCTAAAGAAGCTACTTGAAAAATATCATCAAATTCCATTCCTCTATTAGCATATTTTTTAGCTAATATCTCTGCTATATATAAATGTTTATTTATTAACTCATCTCTTATGCTTTTATTTTTTGTTTCTTTATATTTTTTAAATAGTTCTTTTATATGAGCTTTTTCATTTTTATCAGCATTACTGCTTTTATTTTGTTGCTCACTCATTACACACCTACCTCTATTCTCTTTACCATTCTTATCTCTGTACCTTTATCTTCACAACTTATGCATTTAACTTCATCCATAAGCGTTTTAATAATGAATAGACCTAACCCACTTTCTTTTAACTCTTCAACATTAGGTGTTTTTATATCTTTCTTACATTTACCATTTCCTTCGTCTCTAATATAGATTATTAGTTTATCTATATCTAATATAAATTCTATTTCATAGCTATCACTTTCATTTAACGAACTATGTTGTATAGCATTTGTACAAGCTTCACCTATAGCCACCTTTATATCTTCTATATCTTCTATGTTAAAACCAATTCTACTTGCTATTGAAGAAGCTGTTAATCTTGCAACACTTACAAATTCAGGTTTGTTTGGTAAACTTAGTTTTATGTGGTCTTTATTATTATTATCATTCATTTATTTGCACTCCTTAACTATAAAAACCTTATTAAGTCCTGTTATATCTAATAATTTATTTATGTTTTTCTTTATGTTTATTATTATTATATTTCTTTCTTTCTCTTTTAGTTTTTTAAGACCACTAATTAATACGCCTAGTCCAGTACTATCAATATAATCTAAATTTTCACCGTTAATAACTATATCTGTTTCGCTTTCTTCTATTAAATCTAATAAAACCTCTTTAAATTCAGGTGAAGTATATATATCTATTTCACCATTTGGTTTAATTACCCATCTATCATTTTCTTTATCAAATGTTTTTTTTATTTCTAGAGCCAAAGAACTCCCTCCTAATTTTTAATTTTCCGATTTACGTTTCTAATTATAAATATACAATAAAAAATTAAAAATGTAAACTTTTAAAGTTGTTTAACCCACAAATTCATATCTTCAAAATTACCACATATATTGCAATTATTAATTAACCTGCCTGTATAAGTATAGCCGTGTTTTTTAAATACCTTATTCATTCCAAAGGATACTGCTCTAGCTAAAGAATATAAGCATACTATACTTCTTTTTTTCATTTCTTTTTCAAGTTTTTTGATAATAAAACTCATAAGGCCTTTTCCCCTATAGTCAGGATCTGTAGCACAATCTGTCATTTCGGCATTTTTATATTTATGATTCATATCAGCCGATGCAGCGCTAATAAGTTTTCCTTTATGTTCAATTAATATAAATAATACATCACTATCCATTAATGTTTTTACATAATTTTTATCATTTAATGGTATTGGATATGTTTTAAATACTTTATCATATAGTTTAGTTATTTTATCTATATCTTTTTCAGTTGCTACCCTTACAATATAATCATCACTTAATTCTAAAGGTTTAGTTTCTTTCTTACCACATTCCCTTACCTTTTCTAAAATGTCATTTTCCTTTTCTATTGAACCGCTATTTCTTCTTTGATTAGTATAGAATTTAGAAAGGCAATATCCATGTTCTCCATAATAATAATATTTAAATATCCCTTCTAATACATATCCAAAAGACATAAATTCTTCCCAATCATCGGATGTTCCTTTTATAAAAACCTTATCAAAATTATTTTCTTTAGTTATGTAATCTATTCTTTTAGTCATATCTTCATAATTGCTTCCACTATAATCTAAAACCTTTAATCTTCTATTAAAATAATCTATAAATAACCTTAAATAATAGTCTTTTTCTTCAATTTCATACATCAGTCCATATAACTTTCCATGTATTGTAGTCGTTTTACCTTTATTTAACGTGAGGTCTATAATATCCATCTATAAAACCATCTCCTTTTAATATTTGAAAAAAATAAGCAACTATAAAATATAACTTTTTATATTATTATAGTTGCTTTATCTTTTGTGTTATTTATTTTTTCTCTTGTTGAGTTTCGTCCTCATCTTGTGCATCTATTTTAGCCATAGCCACGACTCTATCTTCTTTACCTACCTTCATTAATGTTACTCCCTGGGTACTTCTTCCCATTTGAGAAATACCAGAAACTTGAAGCCTAATTATTATTCCCATAAAGCTAATTACCATAATTTCATGGTCATCACTTACAACCTTAGCACCTATTAAGTTTCCAGTGTGTTTTTTAACATTATAAGTTTTTATCCCTTTACCAGCCCTTGTCTGAGTTCTGTACTCTTCAAGGGAGGTTCTTTTACCATAACCTTTTTCACTGATTACTAATAAATCACTACCCTCTTCAGTAAGATTCATATCAACCACTTTATCATCTTGATTAAGATTTATAGCTTTAACTCCCATGGCTGTTCTTCCCATTGTTCTTACATCTTTTTCACTAAACCTTATTGCCATACCATGTGATGTTACAACTATTATTTCACTATTTCCTGTAGTTCTTTTAACACCTATTAATTTATCATCGTCTTTTAGCTTTATTGCTATTAGACCTGTTTTTCTAATGTTTTCAAAACTACTTAATTCAGTTTTTTTGATCTTACCCTCTCTAGTTGTAAAGAGTAAGTATTCATCTTCATTAAAGTCTTTAATAGGTATGATTGCTGTGATTTTTTCATTTGGACTTAGCTGAAGTAAATTAACTATAGCTGTGCCCTTTGCTTGTCGTTTAGCTTCTGGTATTTCAAATGCTCTTATAGTATATACTTTACCTTCATTTGTAAAGAATAATAAATTATCATGGGTTGATGTAATAAATAGATCCTCTACAAAATCTTCTTCCCTTGTACTTAAGCCTGCAATACCTCTTCCACCACGTCTTTGAAGTTTGTAGGTATCTTCAGGTAGCCTTTTAATATAACCGAAATGTGTTAATGTTATTACTACATTTTCTTCTTTTATCATATCTTCTATGTTAATTTCATCTACTGAAGCTCTAATTTCTGTTCTTCTTTCATCGTCAAACTGTTCTTTAACTGCTGTTAATTCATCTTTTATTATATTTAATACTAATCTTTCATTTGCTAAAATTTCTTTAAATTTATTGATTTGTTTAATTAATCCTTCATATTCTTCTTCTATTTTTTCCCTTTCTAAACCTGTAAGCTTTTGAAGTCTCATATCAAGTATTGCCTGAGCCTGCTTATCGCTTAATCCAAAGTCTTCCATAAGACCTTCTTTTGCCTCTTTTACTGTATCTGAACCTCTAATAAGCTTTATAATTGCATCAATGTTATCTAAGGCAATCTTTAATCCCTCTAATATATGAGCCCTAGCTTCAGCTTTATTTAAATCATATTGAGTTCTTCTAACTATTACTTCTTTTTGATGCTCTAAATAATGTGTTAATACTTCTTTAAGATTTAATACCTTAGGTTCTCCATTAACTAAAGCAATCATTATAATACTAAATGTATCTTGTAATTGAGTATGTTTATATAAACTGTTTAATACAACTTTAGGATTTGAATCTCTTTTAAGTTCTATTACAATTCTCATTCCTTTTCTATCTGATTCATCCCTTAAATCAGATATACCTTCTAGTTTCTTATCCCTTACAAGTTGTGCTATTTTTTCAATAAGTTTCGCTTTATTTACCTGATAAGGTATTTCAGTAACTATTATTCTAGACTTTGTTTTAGTCATTTGTTCTATATCACATTTAGCTCTTACCTTTACTCTACCTCTACCAGTCTTATATGCATTTTTTATAGCCTCTTTTCCTGTGATTATTGCTCCTGTTGGAAAGTCAGGTCCTTTTATTTTTGTCATTAAATCTTCTACTTCGACATCAGGGTTATCTATCATCATGATTGTCCCATCTATAACTTCACCTAAATTGTGGGGTGGTATTGATGTGGCCATACCAACAGCTATACCCGATGTACCATTAACTAAAAGGTTAGGGAATTTACTAGGTAAAACAATTGGTTCATCTAATGTTTCATCGAAGTTTGGTCTATAATCTATAGTTTCCTTTTGAATATCTCTAAGCATTTCCTTTGTTATCTTAGCCATTCTAGCCTCTGTATAACGCATAGCTGCAGCGCTATCGCCATCAACAGAACCAAAGTTTCCATGTCCATCAACTAAAAGGTATCTAGTTGAAAACTCTTGAGCTAATCTTACCATGGCATCATATACTGCAGTATCACCGTGGGGGTGATACTTACCTAATACGTCCCCAACTATACGGGCTGATTTTCTATGGGGTTTGCTAGGGTCTAAGCCTAATTCGTTCATAGCATAAAGTATCCTTCTATGTACAGGCTTTAAACCATCCCTAACATCAGGTAATGCTCTGCTAACGATTACACTCATTGCATAATCTAGATAAGATTTCTCCATTTCCTCTCTTATATCTACAGATGTAATCCTTGGTTTATCCTCATTCATCTATATCCTCCTCATACAAGTGCTTAAACACTTTAACATTATAATAATATATCGCTTTTTAAAATAAAGATTATAATAAAATGGCCTAGCCATACCATTATTTAAACATCTAAATTTTCTACATACTGTGCATTTTCTTCTATAAACTCTCTTCTTGGTTTAACTTTATCACCCATTAATGTTGTAAATATTTCATCTGCTGCTACTGCATCTTCTGCACTTACTTGTAACATTTTACGGGTTTCAGGATCCATGGTAGTTTCCCATAACTGCTCTGGATTCATCTCACCTAGACCTTTGTATCTTTGTATGCTATATTTATCTCTTCCTATTTCATCTAAAATCCTCTTTAGTTCTTTTTCAGTATATGCATAATATTCTCCCCTACCCTTTTTAACTTTATATAAAGGTGGTTGAGCTATATAAATATGTCCTTGTTCTACTAAAGGTTTCATATATCTATAAAAGAAAGTTAATAGTAATGTTCTAATATGAGCACCATCAACATCGGCATCTGTCATGATTACGATCTTATTATATCTTAATTTTTCTATATCAAAATCATCACTAATTCCACAACCAAATGCTGTTATCATAGCCTTTATTTCAGCAAAATTAAGTATTCTATCTAATCTTGCTTTTTCTACATTCATAATCTTACCCTTTAATGGTAATATAGCTTGTGTTCTTCTATCTCTACCTTGTTTAGCTGAACCTCCGGCAGAATCTCCCTCGACTATAAACACTTCTGATTCTGATGCATCCTTTGATGCACAATCAGCTAACTTACCTGGCAATGATGAGCTTTCTAATACATTTTTTCTTCTTGTTAAATCACGGGCTTTCTTTGCTGCTGCTCTTGCCCTAGCTGCCCTTAAAGATTTATCCACAATTTTTTTAGCATCCTTTGGATTTTCTTCTAAAAAGCTATCTACAGCTTGTGATACTAAACCTTCAACTACACCTCTAACTTCACTATTTCCTAGTTTAGTTTTAGTTTGTCCTTCAAACTGAGGATCTGGTATTTTTACTGATAAAACAGTCGTTATACCTTCTCTTATATCTTCACCACTTAAATTATTATCTTTTTCTTTTAATATATTATTTCTTCTTGCGTAATCATTAACTACCCTTGTTAAAGCTGATTTAAGTCCACTTAAATGAGTTCCTCCTTCTTGGGTGTTAATGTTATTAACGAAAGTAAATGTATTTTCACTATAATTATCAGTATATTGAAACGCTAACTCAACTATGCATTTATCCCTTTCTCCTTCATAATATAATACGTTTTTATGAATAGGGTCTCTGTTTTTATTTAAAAATTTAACAAAGGCTTTTATTCCACCTTCAAAATAAAACTCACTACTTTTTTCTTTTCTTTTATCTTCTATGGTTATTTTTATTCCTTTGTTTAAGAAAGCTAACTCCCTAAGTCTATGTTCAAGTGTTTCATATTTAAACTCAACTTCATCAAATATTAAATCATCTGGCATAAAAGTAATACTAGTTCCAGTACCTTCAGCATCTCCTATAACATGTAGGTCTTCAGTTGTAATACCTCTTTTGAAACTTTGATAATATACTTTTCCATTTCTTTTAACTTTAACTTCTAATTTTTCTGATAAGGCATTAACTACTGATACACCAACTCCGTGAAGTCCTCCTGATACCTTATAAGCATCATTATCAAATTTACCACCGGCATGTAAAACAGTTAAAACTGTTTCAACTGTAGATTTTCCAGTCTTTGGGTGCATGGCAACTGGGATACCACTACCATTATCTGAAACTGTTACTGAGTTATCTTCGTTTATTACAACAGATATTGTATCACATACACCTGCTAAAGCTTCATCTATACTATTATCTACTATTTCATAAACTAAATGATGTAATCCTCTTGGTCCTGTACTACCTATATACATTCCAGGACGTTTTCTTACAGGTTCTAAACCTTCTAATACCTGTATATGTTCAGCATCATAAAGTCTTTTGTTTTGATCTTGGTTTTCTGACATTTCATGTCCCCCAATCTAATGTTTTTTTGCAGTGAAACTGCACTTATTTATATGTTTTTTATGAAACCTGATCTTTTATTAAGTGTTGTAGAAGAAATATTCGAACAATAAATTATACTTGTTCTTATCTCATCTCCAGTATATTTATCCTTTTCTACTCTTTCAGTTATTACATAGGATTTGATATTTTCATCTACTATTTTATATATAAACCCTTCTTCTTCTGCAATATCAAGAAAAGTTTTAGTGTCTTTTGATTTTAATGATGACTCTGCATTAACTATTGCAATTACGTCTTTAAGCGGTATAACAAAATTTTTCCCTAGATGTAAAAACATAAAACAACCTCCTTCTAAATCGTACAATGAACTTATGCTTTCTTTACAATTCCCTGTTCTATACAAAATATGCTTTTATTTAAGTCTTTAATCTCAGTTAAATCTATATCATCTGTCGATGTGATTATCGTCTGTATATCTTTAAAGGTTGAAATAAGATATTTTCTTCTATTTACATCTAATTCTGATAACACGTCATCTAATAATAATACTGGATATTCTCCTATTTCGTTATTAATAAGTTCAACTTCTGCTAATTTTAAAGATAAAGCGGCTGTTCTTTGTTGTCCTTGAGAACCGAAAATTCTAGCATCTTTTTTATTAATTAATATTTCTATATCATCTCTATGGGGTCCTATTTGGGTTGTACCCTTTTCTATATCCTTATTTAAATTTTTCTTTAATATATCAAAAAATCTATTTTTTATATCATTTTTTAAAGATTTTATATTATTTTCACTATCTATTATATCTTTGATAGGGAATGAATTTAAATAATTAAGATTTAAAGTTTCTAAGTCTCCGGTAATATTTTTATGAATTTTTTTAGATATGTTTGATATATTTTCTAAAAAGGAAAGTCTGTTAATTATTATATTTGATCCTATATTTGTTAGTTGTTCATCCCAAACATCTATAAGTTTTATTTTATTTTTATCATACTGTATATTTTTTAATAAATTATTCCTTTGATAAAGTATTTTATTATATTTACCTAAATTGTATCTATATATAGGCTTTAATTGAGATATCTCAGTGTCTAAAAAATTTCTTCTCTCTCCTGGTCCAAATTTAATAATTTTTAAATCTTCAGGAGAAAATATCACAACATTTAAAACTCCTATCATTTCAGAGATTTTTTCTAATTCTACTCTATTTATTTTAACCCTTTTTGCTTTATTTTTTTCTAATTTTATTTCTATAAGTTTATTAAAATCTTTTTTTTCTACTTCTAAACCTATATAAGCTTCACCTTTATCTATATTAATTAATTCTTTATCTTTATTAGTTCTAAAAGATTTACCTAATGAAGATATATTAATAGATTCTAAAAGGTTAGTTTTACCTTGAGCATTATTACCTAAAAATATATTTAATTTCTTATTTAGTTTGATTCTTAAATTGTTATAGTTTCTAAAGTTTATAAGTCTAATGCTTTTAACATGCAAATTTAGCACTCCTTAAAAGAACATATAATTCAAATAGTACCATATTACATTATAGCACTTTTTTGAAATTACACAAATAACCATTTTAGACTATTTTTATTTTACTACTAAAGTACTTCCACCTATAACTTCTACTTTATCTCCTTTTTTAATCTTTTTACCTCTTTGTAACATGATTTCTCCATTAACCTTAACTTGACCATTTTTAATGATATTTTTTGCATGTCCTCCAGTTTGAACTATCGAAGCATATTTAAGTAATTGGTCTAATTTTATATAATCTGTTTTTATTTTTATCTCTTTAATCATTTTATCAACTCCTTTTATTAAATAGAGAAGGCACCTACTTAAAGGTGCCTGTCATTAATGTTCTTCTGCTAATCTTACAGGTAAAACTAAATAAGTATAGTTTTCATCTTCTGTTGGATTAATTATACATGGATTAACATTACTTATAAAACTTAAAGTGATTTCTTCACTATCTATTACCTTTAATCCATCTAGCATATATTTTGAATTAAATGCAATCTTCACATCATTACCTTCAAGCGTTATAGGAATTTCTTCATGTACATTACCAATCTCTGAATTCGAAGTTATAGTTAACTTATCATCATTAACATCAAATTTAACTAAGTTATTTCTTCCTTCCCTTGCTAATAAGGAAGCACGTTCTATACTTTGTTTAATTTCATTTGTATTGATTTTCACCTTTGATTTATATTCATTTCTTATAATATCTTTATAATTTAGAAACTGACCTTCTAAAAGTCTTGAGATAACTATTGTATCACCTAAGTCAAATAAAACATGACTTGAGGTAAACATTATACTCACATTTGAATCATCTTCTTCAAGTATTTTACTAACTTCTGTTAAGGTTTTTCCTGGTATAACTACTTTTATATCTGTACTTGAATTAACCTTTACATTTTTAAGTGCTAATCTGTATCCATCTAAAGCAACTAATGCAGCATTATTATCTGTTATTTCTAATAATGCTCCTGTTAATATTGGCCTTGTTTCATCTTGAGCTGTAGCAAAAGCAGTTTGTCTAATCATTGTTTTTAAAAGATCTTTTGGTATTTCTATACTTGTTTCATCGTCTATCTTTGGAAGTTGTGGATATTCAACAGCAGGTTGACCTATTATATTGAAATCAGAACTTCCACAACTAATGTGTACGTTATTACTATCATCTATTTCTAACTCTATTTCTTTATTAGGTAGTTTCTTTATAATATCTCCAAATATCTTTGATTCTATAACTATAGATCCTTCTATTTCAACCTCACAATCAATATTGGTTGTGATACCTAATTGTAAATCTGTGCCTGTTAATTTTAATTTATTATTTTTAGCTTCTAATAATAAACCGCTAAGTATTGGTAAAGTACTTTTAGGCGAAACACCTTTTTGAACTATGTTTATACATTTTGATAATTTGTTTTGAGGAATTTTTACCTTCAATTGTGGATAACCTCCCTTTATGTAATTAGATAAATATAAAAGACTTAACTTAGTAGTACTAGTAATAGGCGGTGTTAATATGTGGATAAGTCATTACATAAGCTTAACTGTAATAATTGTGGATGTTTATAACTTGTTAATATGTTGTATCTATTTATCCACATATTCACCTATTTACTATAACACAAAATTTTATCAACAATACATTAACATTTAATAAACAATCAATTGTTAATTATTTTCCTTTAACTTCATTAAATAAATTATCAATTTCTCTTTTAAAGTCTTGGTCTTTTTCTATATCTTTTGAAATCTTATCATACGCATGAATAACAGTAGTATGATCTCTACCTCCAAATTCATCCCCTATTTTAGGTAATGAAAGATCGGTTAGCTCTCTAGATAGATACATTGCTATTTGTCTAGGGTAGCTAATGGCTCTCGTTCTTTTTTTGGAGTTAAAATCTTCAATCTTAATATTATAATTTTTACTTACTACATCTTTAATTAACTTTACATTAATTTGTTTTGGTTTACTTTCAGATATAATATCTTTCAATGCTTCAGTTGCTAAATCCACTGTTATTTCCTTATTAGTTAATGAAGAATAAGCAATTATTCTGATTAAAGCACCTTCTAGTTCTCTGATGTTTGATTCTATTTTAGTAGCTATATAAGACATTACTTCATTATCGACATCTAGATTTTCGATTTTAGCCTTTTTTCTAAGAATAGCTATTCTAGTCTCAAAATCAGGGGGTTGAATATCTGCAATAAGGCCCCACTCGAATCTAGACCTAAGTCTATCCTCTAATGTTGGGATTTCTTTAGGGGGTCTATCACTGGATATTATAATTTGTTTGTTTGCTTCATGTAATGCATTAAAAGTATGGAAAAACTCCTCCTGCGTTCTCTCCTTACCAGCTATAAACTGGATATCATCAATTAATAATACATCTACATTCCTATATTTGTTTCTAAACTGTACATTCTTATCATCTCTAATAGAGTTAATAAGTTCATTAGTAAATTTTTCACTTGAAACATACACAACATTAGTATTTGGATTTTGATCTAAAATATAATGTCCAATTGCGTGCATCAAGTGGGTTTTACCAAGCCCAACACCTCCATATATAAATAATGGATTATAAGCTTTAGCAGGAGCTTCAGCTACTGCTAAGGAAGCAGCATGGGCAAATCTGTTACTATTACCAATTACAAATTTATCGAATGTATATTTGGGTCTAAGCTGAGATTTGGTCGTTGGACTAGAGTCTATTTTAGTTTCGTCTGCTTTAGGTTTTGGATCTTCTTTTTCTAATTTCACTTCTTCTCCTGGTATAGTAAAGGTTATTTCAAAATTATTATTAGATACTTGTTTTATTGCATTTTTAATTAATGTTAAGTATCTAGCTTCTAAAATACCCTTTGTAAATTCATTAGGAGCCCCTAATATAATTTGAGTACCTTCAATTGATATAGGCTCTATGGTTTTTAACCAGGTGTTAAAACTAACTTCAGTTAGTTCTGTTTTAATTAAATTTAATGACTTACTCCAAATCTCTTCTAAATTTTGGGCCATTTTTTTCCTCCTATCTATAACAAGTAATAACAATTACAAGGTTGTCCAAAATATATATAATAAAGTAAATAAATATTTTATCTACAAGTTTGTCCACAAGAGCATACAATATACTATTATATAAAAAGTATAAATTTTAGCAACAAGGAAAACATAAAAAATGTGGATAAGCTGTTAATAAGCAAAAAAAATTTTTGAAAAAATTAACTTATACAAATTATCCACATCATGTTGAAAGTATATATGTGTATAATAAACCCTATAATTCTCTGAATTAAATAAAAAAGTTAACAAGAAATAAAAGTTATACACAAATTAATCCACAACCTGTGTATAAAAGTTGATTATGTTAATAAATAATCCACATTTTTATTTAATAATATCAAACAAAGGATAAACTATCAACAATAATATAAAGATATCCACAAATTTAACAGGATGTGATTAATTTTATTAACATTAAAAATAACAATAAATACCTTGACATAGCTAGGTAATATGGCTATAATCTAATAGTAGTGTCTGTAACTTTAGAGTTTTATAGCTGTTTGACCTAAAGAAATAGCTATTTTACAATATAACTATCCACAACTGGTAGCATTTGAAGGGGGTGTACTAACATGAAAAGAACATACCAACCTAAAAAAAGACAAAGAAAGAAAGAACATGGTTTCAGAAAAAGAATGAAGACTAAGTCAGGTAGAAACATATTAAAAA
>VEND01000176.1 GCA_009711765.1 Bacillota bacterium
TGTCAGAATTGTGATGGGTTAATGGAACCTATACACTACAAAAGTGTACACGGAATAACTTATAACATTGACGATTAGTGAAGAGCCAAGAATAAGCGGCGAAATCATTTAATCGCCGCCTTTTTTATTTAATAATAGACATAACTTCATCAACAGGTTTTCTACCCGGACTTTTAATTGGGCCTTCTGGTATTCCTATTGGGACTATTGCAGCAAGGGAAAATCCTTCTTTTTGAAAATCAATTACCTCTGATATTTCTTTAGCTGCATAATTTCCACTTGTCATCCAACAGGTTCCATAACCCATTTCTGTCGCCGCTAATGATAAATTTTCAATAAGAGCACCTATGCTTTGCATTTTTGGTGACATATCAAGTATATGGTTAATTTCATCTTCATAGCCAGTTAAATTATTTAATTCTTCTAATCCAGTAGGAGTATAGGAACTAGCATATATTAATACTGTAACTGGGGCATTTCTAAAAACAGTTGCAAATCTTACGAATTTAGTAAATGATTTTTTAGTTTTCTCATCCTCAATTTTACTTGCTATATCGAGATTTTTCTTTTCTATAGCTTTAGCCATATTCTCAATTTTTTCTTTGTCTTTTACAACTGCAAAGTGCCAATTTTGAACATTTTTAGCAGAAGCACAATAGGTTGCAGCTTTAAGTATTTCTTTTAAATCCTCCATTGGAACATCTTCATTTTTAAATTTTCTTACACTATGTCTGTTATAAATAAAATCTAAGTTTGACATATTATCTCTCCTCTTAAGTGAATTATATAAGTACCTATAAAATCATGTAGTTTGATACAAAACTAATTGTATTAAAAAATTATTTTATTGTCAAATAAAGACTACTAAAAGTAGTAAAAATAATTGTGTTATGTTATTATTAAATCAATGATATATAATAAAGGAGATGTTAAAAATTAAAATTAAAAAGTTAATAAAAAACACTTTATTAGGTTTATATAAAAGTACAAAAAGATTTCCTATAACTGTATGTATATCATCAATTTTAGCAATTATGCTTATAGTAATGACAGAGATGGCAAATACATTAGATGAAAATACTTTAGAAATTTTACAGCGGATTAGTATGATTTTAGCATTAGGTATACCTTTTTCGTTATGTATTAAATTTATATTTGAAAAAAGAAATATAACTAATTATAAAAAAATCCTTGGATATGCCCTTGGAGCTTTAATCTTAATCGGATATTACTTTTTCCTTTTAAAGGATTTTGACATGGTTAGTATTACAAGGTATATAGGAGTTACTGTATTTTTATATTTAGCATTTATGTATATACCAAGAGTTAATAATAAAGATTATTATGAGTACTATGTTATAAAGGTTCTTTCTAGTTTCTTACTTACAGTAATATATTCAGTAGTACTATATTTAGGTTTAGTCTTTATTATATTTTCAGTAGATAAGCTTTTTTTAGTTAATATGTCAGAGAAGATATACATCCAAGTATTTTTTGTTGTTAGTTTAGTATTTGGAGTAACAATGTTTTTAGCAAAGATACCTTTTAATAAACAGGATTTTTCAAATAGTAATTATCCTAAGGCTTTAAAAATATTAATACTTTATATATTAATACCTTTAATTACTGTTTATACAGCTATACTTTATGCATATTTCATTAAAATAATAGTAACAATGAATTGGCCTGTGGGATTAGTCTCTCATTTAGTTTTATGGTTTTCAGTTATTAGTGTGGCAGTGATTTTCTTTATATATCCGATAATAAAAGAGAAAAAATTAGCTAAAAACTTTGTAAATTATTTTCCTAAGGCTATTATCCCAATATTAATAATGATGTTTATATCAATAGGAATTAGGATAAGAGCATATGGTTTTACAGAAAATAGATATTATGTACTTGTATTAGGGATGTGGGTATTAGGCATTATTATATACTTTTGTTTTAGTAAAAAGAATAGAAATATTATAATTCCAATATCATTATCAATTCTAGTATTAAATTCAGTATTTGGCCCATTAAGTGGTTATTCTATATCTAAACTTAGTCAAAATAATAGATTAGAAGATATCCTTATAAGAAACGATATGTTAGTAGGTAAAAAAATAGTAAGTTCAACTAAAATATCAAAGAAAGATAAAACAGAAATAAGTAATATTTTACGTTACTTTAAAAATAATCATAACTTAGATGATGTTAGATATATTTCAAATGATTTTCAGATTAAAAATATGGAAGATACCTTCGGTTTTCCATTTACAAATATTAAAGATATAAGAAAAAATAGATACTTTAACTATAGTAATTATGGAAATGCAAAAGTTATTAATACAGAGGGATATGATTATTTAATAGATTTAAATAACTCTGAAAATAAGGTAAATCTTAATGATTCTATTAAGGTTATATATAATAGAAGTTCATATAATTTAAAAATTATGGAAGGTGAAAAAGTCATATATAATAAAGACCTTTTTGAATATGCAGATATTTTAAATAAGAAATATAAAGATTTATCAAAAAGAAAATCTATTGATCTAAAAGAAATGACTTTTATAGATGAAAATGAAAGAGTAAATGTTACATTTGTATTTAAAAGTATTTCAGGAACTAAAGAAGTATCTGAAGAAATTAAAGTAAACCATATGGATTTTTACTTCTTGATAAAAATAAAATAGTACTAAATTAAAGCAGAGAAGATATTTTCTCTGCTTTAATTAATTGATTTTATAAAATATTTTCTTTCATTTTCTAATTCTTCTTTAAAGCCCATTTTTTTAAGATATTTAATATGCTTTTCATTAGATGAAAAATCCACAAGTTTATGATAATTATTTTCTAAGAAAAAATTTTTATTATTTTCATATATATAACTTCCTATTTTAAAATCCCTATATTCTGGAATAACAAAGTCAAGTTCAACCTTTAAAGTATTTTCATTATATTTTCTAGCTAAAAAGATTCCAGCAGGAACCATATCCCTTAATATATAAAAGCTTATATCAAAATTTTCAATATTAAGTTCAGCTAGATTAATATGTTTTTTTATATCTTCTTTATAAAAATCTAGAAAGTAGTTTAAATACTGGGAATTATTTTCAATTGGGAGAATTTTAAAATACTCATTAGAACTATATATTTTTATTAGATAGTATATATTAATTATAGAAATCCCAAGATTCATAAATCCCACAGGAAAAGATCCTATTAAAAAACCATATAAAGAAAATATTGAAGAACCTAATAAATTAATCCATCTTAGCTTTATGATTGAACTCATTAATAGTGATATTAAAACAATTAGGGAAGCTAAATATCCTAACCATTCAAACCAGTTTTCCATATAAAACTCCTTTCTTAAAATATGTAGACCCATAATTTTAAAAAAATAAACGTCTATGTATAGTATTAATAAACATAGACGTTTAATATTATATTGAGACGTCTTTTAAAGTAGCATTTTTGTTACGTTCTTTAACAGTATCTATAGACCATTTATTTTGAAATAATAATACAGGATTATCATTTTGGTCTTCAACTATCATAGTATCCATTGTTGTTGAGAAAGTATCTGGATCAAAATTATCCATTTCTACCCAACGGATATAACGATATGGGAGTTGTCGTTTAATAATATCTACACCATATTCATTTTTTAAACGGTATTCTAATACATCAAATTGAAGGATACCAACAACGCCTATAATAAATTCACTTATCCCTATATTGGGTTGTTTGTAAACTTGAATAGTACCTTCCTCTGCTAACTGAGTAATGCCCTTTAAAAATTGTTTTCTTTTAAGGGAGTTTTTAGTAGATATTTTAGCAAAATGTTCAGATGCAAATTGAGGGATTTTTTTATATTGTAGTTTTGATTTATCCTCAGTTAAAGTATCACCTATATTAAATATTCCAGGGTCATGAATCCCTATAATATCTCCAGGATAGGCTGTATCTACTATAACTCTATCCTGTGCTAAAAATTGTTGAGGTTGAGATAATCTAACCTTTTTATCCTTTTGAACGTGATTTACTGTCATACCCTTTTCAAATTTTCCAGAACAAACTCTTAAAAAAGCAATCCTATCCCTATGGTTAGGATTCATATTTGCTTGAATTTTAAAAACGAAACCTGAAAAATTCTTAGATTTAGGATCAATTTCTCCTAGGTTACTCTCACGGGGTCTTGGTGGTGGAGTAATGTTTAAAAATGATTCTAAAAATGGTTCTACACCAAAGTTTGTTAGTGCACTTCCAAAAAATACAGGTGTTAAATCTCCACTTAGGATTTTTTCTAAATCAAAATCATCCCCTGCAATATCTAAAAGTTCAATATCACTTAGAAGTTGTTCATGAAGGTCATCTCCTAATAATTCACTAAATTTATTGTCAGTGATATCTCCTGTGATTGCTTTAGCTATCGATTGACCATGGTTACCGTCATTAAAAAGTTCAATTTGTTCCTTTTGACGATTAAATACTCCTTTGAAATTTTTACCTTCACCAATAGGCCAGTTCATAGGGTATGAACGTATACCTAAAACTTTTTCAATATCTTCTAATAATTCAAGAGGACCTCTTCCCATACGGTCCATTTTGTTGATAAAAGTAAAAATAGGAATACCTCTCATTTTACAAACTTGGAAAAGCTTTTTCGTTTGTTCTTCAACACCCTTAGAAGAGTCAATTACCATAACAGCGCTATCTGCTGCCATTAAAGTTCTATAAGTATCTTCACTGAAATCCTGGTGCCCAGGTGTATCTAAAATGTTAATACAATAGTCATTATATTCAAATTGAAGTACACTAGATGTAACAGATACTCCCCTTTGTTTTTCTATATCCATCCAGTCTGATGAAGCATGTTTATTTGCTTTTTTTGATTTAATAGAGCCTGCCTTACGAATGGCACCTCCATATAGTAGAAATTTTTCTGTTAATGTAGTTTTCCCAGCATCGGGGTGGGAAATAATAGCAAAAGTTCTTCGTCTTTTGACTTCTTTAGTAAAATTGAATTTGTTTTTTGACATTATAATCTTCCTTTATTTATATTATTTATTATAGTCATCATTAAATAAAAATATAGCCTTTTTGATGGTATACTTTTATTTGTTAGTTGTCAATTGTTATTTTAAAAGTTTATAAATATTTATAACAAAAATTATAATTAATTATATTTTAGTGATTTATTATATATTAATCAGGGATCTTTAGTAGGAATCACTAACTAAAAGTATCAGGCTATAAGATTAACTATAAAAAAGTAGAAAAATCGTCATCTTTCCTTAGATGACGATTTTTTTTGGTTATATATAAATTAATGACATTCCCATATATGGGAAAAGTATCTAAAATGGGAAAATTAAATATCAATTTTGGGAAAAAGACATCTTAAAAGGAATTTTAAAATCCATTAAAATAATTATTTATTAGTGTGAAGTAAAATTTCAATAAATTTAGAATATTGAAATAAAGCCATTTTTTATTTAAGTAGCAAAAAAATTTTATAAATATGTTTATAGATTTAAGAAGTTGGCATGTGATTTGCTTTATATATTTATAAGAATAAAATTTCAAAGTGGAAGGAGGGAAAATATGGCACTAAAGGCTGGATTTATATTCTTATCTCCCGAGGCTGACCCTAAGGTTGATAGATCTACAATTAAGACTGAATCTATAAACATTGTAACAATAGGTGTAGCTGATTATAAAATGGCTTGTGAAGTAGCTAAAGAGTTATTAGACCAAGATATAAAAGCTATTGAACTATGTGGAGGATTTGGAAATGAAGGAGTGTCATTAGTTACAAAGGCTATAAAAGGTAAGGTCCCCATAGGAGTAGTTAGATTCGATATTCATCCTGGCCTTGAGAATAGAAGTGGAGATATTGTATTCAATAAAGAGGCTATAAAGTAATTAAAATAGCTTGGTAGTAATTTAATAATTAAATGGGAGGGGTTAATTTGAAATTATCAAATAGCAAAATAGTTGATATGTATAAAACTATGATTAGAATAAGAAAATTTGAAACACAAGCTATGAATCTTTTTGCCCAGGGAAGCATACCAGGGTTTGTACATCTATATCTTGGGGAAGAGGCAGTTGCTACTGGAGTTTGTGAAAACCTTAAAGATGATGATTATATAACAAGTACACATAGAGGGCATGGACATATTGTAGCTAAGGGTGGAGACTTAAAATACATGATGGCAGAGCTTTATGGAAAAGAAACAGGTTATTGTAAAGGAAAAGGGGGCTCTATGCACATTGCTGATGCTACAAAGGGGATATTAGGAGCAAATGGTATTGTAGGTGCTGGACATAATATTGCCGTTGGAGCAGGGCTAAGTATTCAATATAGAGAGACTGATCAGGTTTGTGTTTGTTTCTTTGGGGATGCTTCAACAAATCAAGGTACATTTCATGAAGCTTTAAATCTTGCTAGTGTATGGAAACTTCCTGTAGTCTTTGTTTGTGA
This sequence comes from Bacillota bacterium, assembly GCA_009711765.1. Lineage (GTDB taxonomy): Bacteria > Bacillota > Clostridia > Tissierellales > MES13 > MES13. The sequence goes on from VEND01000176.1 coordinate 6,479, forward strand.
AAATAACTTGTATGGAATATCTGTTAATCAAAGTAGACATCAGGCAATTAAAGATATTTCTGATAGAGCTGTGGCATATAATATGCCTGGTATCACTGTGGATGGAAATGATGTATTTGCTGTTTATGAGGCTACTAATGAAGCAATAAAAAGGGCAAGGGATAAAAAAGGACCTACTTTGATAGAGTGTAAGACCTATAGACATAGAGGTCATTTTGAAGGAGACCCAGGTGCATATAAACCTGAGAAAGAGCAAAATGAATGGCTAAAGAAAGATCCTATACCTAGAATTGAGAAATATATGATAGATAAAAAAATCGTGACAAATAATAAATTGGAAGATTTAAAAAAGGAAGTTGATAAAGAAATAAATGAAGCAGTAGAATTTGCAAATAACAGTTCTTATCCTTCGTTAGAGTCTGTTGTAGAAGATATATATACTGATATAAAAGAGGAGGTTAGAGTAAGATGAAAATGATGACATATGCTGAAGCTATAAGAGAAGGTATGAGGATTAAAATGCAAAAGGATCCTAATGTATTTATCTTTGGAGAAGATGTTGGTGCATTTGGAGGGTGTTTTGGGGTAACAGCTGGACTTTTTGATGAATTTGGAGAAAAAAGAGTAAGAGATACTCCTATATCTGAAGGAGCTATAATAGGAAGTGCTATTGGTTCAGCAGCTACTGGATTAAGACCTATTGCAGAACTTATGTTTATAGATTTTTTAACGGTTGGAATGGATCAACTTGTAAATCAAGCTGCAAAGTTAAGATATATGTTTGGAGGAAAAATAACTTTACCTATGGTAGTTAGAATGCCAGGGGGAGCGGGAGTTCAAGCAGCAGCACAGCATTCTCAGTCTCTAGAAGCATGGATTACCCATGTGCCTGGTCTTAAGGTTGTATATCCATCGACACCGCAGGATGCTTTAGGGCTTATGTTAGGGGCTATAGAGGATGATAATCCTGTAATGTTTATTGAACATAAGTTGTTGTATTCTGTTAAAGGGGAAGTTGAAAATGAAAAGCCAATTCCTTTAGGAGTAGCAGATATTAAAAAGGAAGGTAAGGACGTTACTGTAATAGCTACTGGAAAAATGGTCCATGATGCTTTAAAAGCTTCTGAATTGCTTTTAAAAGATGGGATAGATGTTGAAGTAATAGACCCAAGGTCTTTATATCCTCTTGATAAGGAGACTATATTTAAATCACTTCAAAAGACCAATAAAGTAGTTGTGGTTACTGAAGAAAACAAAAGAGGAGGTTATGGTGGAGAAATCTCTGCTATGATTTCAGAAGACTATTTTGATTATCTTGATGCTCCTGTAGTGAGAATAGGTGCTTTAGATACTCCTATACCATTTTCACCTACACTTGAAAGTTATGTAATTCCTAATGAGACAGATATAGTTAATGCTATTAAAGAGCTTATATAAAATAAAGGAGATAGCTTTGCTATCTCTTTTAAAAAAAATATAAAAGGTTATAAAATTGGATAAAAATATGAATTATAAGGGGGAATAATAATGGCAGATTTGGTCGTAATGCCTAAGCTTGGTCTTACCATGAAAGAAGGAAAGATAGCTAAATGGCACAAAAGTGAAGGAGATAAGATTAATGAAGGAGAAATCTTATTTGAAGTTGCAACAGATAAATTAACTAATGAAGTAGAGGCAAATAAAAGTGGAGTTATTAGAAAATTATTAGCTAATGAAGGAGATATAATATCTTGTTTAGAGCCTATTGCTATTATTGGAGATAAAAACGAAGACATATCTTCGTTTTTACCAAAGTCAACTGTAGAGGTTGAGAAAGAAAATAGCGTTAAAAATTCTAATAAAAAACAAGGGACAGAAAAAAAAGTAAAGAAATCTAAAAGGGTTAAGGCTTCACCAATAGCAAAAAGAATAGCAAAGGAAAAAGGAATTGATATTTCTGTTGTAGTTGGAACTGGTCCACAGGGTAGAATAACAAAGGTAGATGTTGAAAAATACTTAGAAAATAAAGAAAAAATTAAATCCTCTCCAATGGCAGAGAAAGTTGCTGGTGAATTGAATGTTGAACTTTCAGATATAAACAAAGATAAAAGAATAATGAAGCAGGATGTACTTGATTTTAATAAAAAGGATAAAACTATTAAAGCTGCTAATCCAAAAGATAAGAAGGTTCCTATGGATCAAATGAGAAAAACTATAGCACAAAGGATGTCACAGAGCTGGGAAGTTTCTCCTGTTGTTACATACGATATAAAAGTAGATGTTACTAATCTAAGACGATTTAAAAAAGGCTTAAAAGATATCCATAAGGTAACATATACAGATCTTTTAGTTAAAATTCTTTCAAAAGTTCTTTTAGAGTTTCCAACATTAAATTGCTCAGTAGATGGGGAAGAGTTGATATATAGAAATTATACAAATATCGGTGTAGCTGTTGCAATAGATAATGGACTTTTAGTACCTGTTGTAAAATATGCAAACGTAAAAGGGTTAAAAGAAATTTCATCTGAGGTTAAGAAACTTGCATTTAAAGCAAAAAATAATGAACTTTCTACAGATGATTTAACAGGAGGAACTTTTACTATTACAAACCTTGGGATGTATGGGATAGATTCCTTCACACCGATAATAAATCAACCTGAAGTAGCAATACTCGGAGTTAATACTATAACAGAAACACCGGTGTTTGAAAATGGAAATATTATAAGCAAACCATTTATGAAGTTATCCCTCACTGCGGATCATAGGGCGGTGGATGGAGCGGTTGCTGCTAAGTTCCTTCATAAAATCAAACAATATATTGAAAAACCAGAAATATTAATACTATAGGAAGGAGACATATATATGAGAGTAGTTGTTATTGGTGGAGGACCTGGAGGATATGTATGTGCAATTAAGGCTGCACAGCTTGGAGCAGATGTTACAATAATAGAAAAAAAACATATTGGAGGAACGTGCCTTAATGTTGGATGTATTCCAACAAAGGTACTTCTCCATACTACTGAAATATATAATATTATAAAGGAAGAATCTAAAGACCTTGGGATAAATGTAGATAGGGTCGATGTAGATTGGCCTGTACTTCAAAGGAGAAAAGAAGGGATAGTTAATCAATTAGTAGGTGGTGTAGAAAATCTTTTAAAATCAAATAATATAAAAAAAGTAAGTGGTGAAGGGAAATTTATTAACAATAAAGAGATTGAAATTAAATTATCTAATGGAAAAAAGGAATTTATTGAGTTTGATAAAGCGGTAATTGCCACTGGATCAGAACCTACTGTAATCCCTTTAGAAGGTGTTCAGTTAGATGGAGTTATGACAAGTAATGAGGCATTATCTTTAAAGGAAATACCAAAAAGTATGTGCATAATAGGAGGAGGAGTTATTGGTAGTGAATTTGCTAGTATTTACAATTCATTAGGAACAAATGTTACAATAGTTGAAAGGCTACCAGAAATTTTACCTACTATGGATAAGGATGTTGTTAATGTTTTAAAAAATCAATTAATCCAATCAGGTGTTGATATAAATACACAAACAGAAGTTAATTCTATTCAAAAATGTAATGATAAATTAGTAGTTAATACTAAATTTCAAGGTAATGATAAATCATTTGAAGTAGAAAAAGTTTTATTAGCAGTAGGAAGAAAACCAGCTATAAAGAATTTAGGACTTGAGAATATTGGTTTAAAAGTAAATAAAGGTTCTATTTTAGTTGATAAAAGAACCATGAAAACTAATGTAGATAATATATATGCTATCGGAGATTGTAACGGTGGAGTGTTACTTGCTCACGTTGCTTCAGCAGAGGGTATAGTAGCAGCTGAAAATATTATGGGTAAATCATCAGAAATTAAATTTAAAACCACACCCTATGCAGTATATACTAAACCTGAAATAGCATCTGTAGGCTTTACAGAGAAGGAAGCAAAAAATAATGGATATAAAGTTAAAATTGGTAAGTTTCCTTTGTATGCAAATGGTAAATCATTAATTATGGGAGGGGAAAACGGAATAGTAAAGTTTGTAGTGGATGCTAAGACAGATGAAATACTTGGAATACACATGGCAGGACCAAGGGCAACAGATTTAATAGTAGAAGGAGCATTAGCCCTTAGGTTAGAAGCTACAGTGGAAGAAATCATCACAACTATTCATGCTCATCCAACTGTGGGAGAGGCACTTCACGAAGCGGCTCACTCGGTTCATAATTTAGCAATACATTTACCAAGATAAATAATAAATAGCATTTAGGATTTAAGCTAATCTTAGATGCTATTAGATTTTTTATAAAAAAATTGTTTTTATAATTAGGAAACTTTATATATTTTGTTTTTTATAGTAATATATAATTATAAAATCTTCACATTTTCTATAAAGGGTTTAATGCATTGGCACTGTTATTTTGAGAGGGTGGTATTTTGGATAACTATAATAATCTTAAAGAGGCTTGGAAAAAATTTATTGATAATGAATATATAGATTCTTCAGTTAATCCAATTATTGCAGAGTCATGGCAAAGGTGTAAGAGCTATGGAGTTGATTATTTAGGGGGAATAGGTAAAAAAATACCTACGAATGAATTAGAGTATATTTTAAAAGAAAACAGAGAACTTTTAGAAGTTGCACGACCTATCATGGCAAATTTACATAAAATTGTAGTAGAAACTCATTTTACATTGGTTCTTACAGATAAATACGGACATATCATAGAAACTGTAGGGAATAATGTTGTAAGGAATCAAGCTAATAAAATCCGGTTTAACTTAGGAGCACTATGGAATGAAAAAGCTGTAGGGACAAATGCTATTGGTGTTACATTAGAAATTGATAAACCAATTCAAGTAATTGGAGAAGAGCACTATTGTTTAAGTCATCATACATGGACATGTTCAGCTACTACAATTCATGATGAAAAAGGAAATATTATAGGTTGTTTAAATATGTCAGGGGATAAAAATCAAGCTTATTCCCATACCTTAGGCATTGTAGTTGCAGCAGCATATACAATAGAAAAACAAATTGCATTAATAAGGTCCCATGAATTAGTCCAAACAATTTTTGAGAGTATTTCAGATGGACTTATAGTTGTAGATAGAGATTATTTAACTAGAAGGGTAAATGAAAAGGCTACAAAAATTTTAGGGTGTAAGGATAAAGAAATTTATGATTTAGATATAAGAGAAATTTTTAAGGATATAAATTTCAACTTTGATATGGATTTTTATAATAAAAGAAAAGAGGCTTATTTTACTGATTGTAGTGCATATGTGAAAGGAAAAAGGATAGATTGTAGTGTTAATATAGTACCAATGATTACAAATAATCAAATTGTTGGTTTTACTATAGTATTTAAAGAAACAAAATATCTACTTAAAGCTGTAAATAAAGTAACTGGAAACATAGCCACTTATACTTTTAAAGAGATAATATTTAAAAGTAAAAAAATGAAAGCATTAATTACCTCAGCAAAAAAAATAGCCAAGACTAATTGCTGTATATTAATTGAAGGAGAGAGTGGAACAGGTAAGGAATTATTTGCCCATGCAATACATAATTATAGTAATCGATTCCAGGGTCCTTTTATAGCTATAAATTGTGCATCCCTACCTAGGGATTTGATAGAAAGTGAATTATTCGGATATGAGAAGGGAGCATTTACTGGAGCATTAAAAGAGGGTAAGCCAGGCAAGTTTGAGCTTGCAAATGAGGGAACAATTTTTTTAGATGAGATTGGAGAGCTTCCATTAGAGCTTCAAGCTAAGCTTTTAAGAGTATTAGATAATTTATCTGTAAGAAGGATCGGTGCTAACTACGAAAAAAAGTTAAATATACGAATAATAGCTGCAACAAATAGAAATTTATTTAGTGAAGTACAGAAGAAAAACTTTAGAGAAGATTTATACTATAGATTAAATGTATTTAAGCTTGAAATACCGCCTTTAAGGAAAAGAAAAGAAGACATTGAACTCTGTGCTAATTATTTTTTAAAAAATCTAAACAATCAAGATAAACAAAATGATAAGAAATTTAGTGATGATTGCATAAAATATTTACAAAATTATAGATGGATAGGTAATGTAAGGGAACTTCAAAATATAGTTGAAAGGGCATACTATTTATGTGACGATAAGCTAATAGAGAAAGAACACTTATCAGACCCAATTTTAAATTATAAGGGCAGTATTAATAATGATGATAACAATATTGATACATCTATAATTTCTGTGGAAAATGTAGAAAAGAACAATATTATTAATATGCTTATAAAATGCCAAAAGAATGTTGTTAAGGCAGGTAAAAATCTTAATATGAGTAAATCTACAATATATAGAAAAATTAAAAAATATAATATAGATATAAAGAAATTATAAAATTGAGTAAATTTCATATTTTTTAACCATTGATATTACTAAATTTTAATAAAAAACAAAAAGGGTTTCACCCCAACATGTCGAATAGATTAAGTGACAAAACAAAACCATCCAAAAGGAGTGAAACCAC
>VEND01000162.1 GCA_009711765.1 Bacillota bacterium
GAATTAGAATATGAAAGGGATTTAGAATTTAAGCAAGGAGGATATTTAGTACTGGCAAGTACTGAAAAAGAACATGAACAATTTATAAAAAATGTTAAACTTCAAAATAAATTAGGTATATCATCAAAGCTTATAAATTTAAAAGAAGCAAAAGAGTTAGTTCCTATTTTAAATACTAAAGGGTTAAAAAGCGCTACATACTATGAAAAGGATGGACATTTAAATCCTTTTCATACTACCTTAGCATTTGCTAAAGCAGCTAAGAGGCTAGGAGTAAATATATATAAACATACTTTAGTTACTGATATTTTAACTAATAAAGGTAAAATCGAAGGAGTAAAAACTAATAAAGGAACTATTAAAACAAATATTGTAGTTAATGCCGCTGGAGGGTATTCACAAAGTATTGGGGAAATGGTCAATCTAGATATACCAGTATTTTCAGAAAGACATCAAATATTAGTGACTGAGCCTATAAAACCTATTATAAGACCTATGATAATATCTTTTTCATTAAATTTCTACTGTCAACAAGTGCCCCATGGAGGAATTATTATGGGCAGAGGAGATTCTAATGAGCCTAAGGATTTAAGAATTACTTCAGGTTGGGAATTCCTTGATGAAATGACATCAACTATTACAAAGGTTTTACCTCCTTTAAAGGATTTAAGGTTAATACGAAGTTGGGCAGGTCTATATAATCTTAGTCCTGATAGACAGCCAATATTAGGGGCAGTTGATGAAATAGAAGGTTTTTATTTAGCAATAGGATTTAGTGGGCATGGATTTATGCTAGGCCCTGCAACAGGACTATTAATAGCTGAGACAATTTTAGGTGAAGATACAACATTGCCTATTGATAAGTATAATCTAAAAAGGTTTAAAGAAGGTAATTTAATATTTGAACCATCAGTTGTATAAAATTAAAAACAGGGGGAGATTTAATGACAAATAGTTATTTTAAAGTAAGAAAACCGGAAAATGAAAAAGTACTATCCTACGAACCCGGGAGTAAAGAAAGAAAAGAAATTAAGAAAAAGTTAGTAGAACTTAAAAGTAAACAGATAGAAATTCCTTTGATTATTGGGGGTAAAGAAATAAAAACCGGTAATTTAGGAACATGTGTAATGCCCCATAATAAAAGCCATGTTTTAGCTACCTATCATAGAGCAACTAAAAAGGAAGTTGAAATGGCAATAAAAGCTTCTTTAGAGGCTAAAAGAAAGTGGGATGAAATGTCTTATGAACATAAAGCATCTATATTTTTAAAAGCAGCTGAATTATTAAGTGGACCTTTTAGATCTACTATTAATGCTTCAACTATGTTGTGTCAAAGTAAAACTGTTTTCCAAGCTGAGATAGATTCAGCCTGTGAGTTAATTGATTTTCTAAGATATAATGCATATTATATGACTGACTTATATAATGAAGGAGCAGATTCTAGCAATATTTCATGGAATAGAATGGAGTATAGACCCCTTGAAGGTTTTATATTTGCTGTAACTCCATTTAATTTCACTTCTATAGCTGCTAATTTACCCACAGCTCCAGCTATGGTAGGAAATGTTGTGAATTGGAAACCAGCTTCAGCTTCAGTCTATTCAAATTATTTCTTTATGAAACTGTTACAAAAGGCAGGGTTACCAAAAGGTGTAATAAACTTTATACCAGGTGATGGTAGTTTGATTTCTGATGTTATTATGAAGAATGAAAATTTTTCAGGCATTCATTTTACAGGTTCAACTAAAGTATTTAAAGGTATGTGGGAAAAAGTAGGTGAAAATATAAAAAGATATAAAAGCTATCCACGCATAGTTGGAGAAACTGGTGGGAAGGATTTTGTATTTGCCCATAAATCAGCAGAGATAGATTCATTAGTTACTGCACTTATTAGGGGAGCATTTGAATATCAGGGACAGAAATGTTCAGCTGCTTCTAGAGCGTATATACCTGAAAGCATCTATCCTAAGGTTAAGGAAAAGTTAATTAATGATATGAAAACATTAAAAATGGGAGATGTTGAAGACTTTACTACCTTTGTAGGGGCTGTTATAGATGAAACTGCATTTAATAAAATTAAAGGATATATAGATTTTGCTAATAAGTCAGAAGAAGCTCAAATCATATGTGGAGGAGAATACGATTTAAGTAAAGGTTATTTCATTACTCCTACTATTATTAAAACAACTAATCCTAAATTTAAGACAATGGAAGAAGAAATATTTGGTCCAGTATTAACTATCTATGTTTATAAGGATAAAGATTTTGATAAAACCCTAGATATATGCGATGAAACATCTAATTATGGTCTTACAGGAGGCTGTTTTGCATTAGATAGAGAAGCTATAGAAAAAATTGAAAAGAAACTTTACTATGCTGCAGGTAATTTTTATATAAATGATAAGCCCACTGGTGCAGTTGTAGGAAAACAACCATTTGGAGGTTCAAGAAATTCAGGAACAAATGATAAGGCAGGGAGTAAACTTAACTTAATAAGATGGATGAATCCTAGGGTTATTAAGGAAAACTTTAATCCACCTAAGGATTATAGATATCCATATATGGAGGAAGAATAAAAAGGGTTAATTATTTTAAATAATTTAAGAAAGTAGGTAAAAAGCCTTAATAATTATACTAAATTATTAAGGCTTTTTTATAGATATTTACAATGAAAATTCCACCAATTGATTTTTTAAAATAAATAATATATAATTTTATTCGACTAAATATTTGTTTAAAAGAGAGATTAATTTTTTAAAAATAGAGATATAATATTTGATAAATAATTTTGTAGAAGACTTAACAAGCATTTGTTTTTCTGATATACTACAAATGAGAATAAATATTGATTGAACTTTATAATTTTTTTAATAATTAAATTTTTCCCCATTATTTTAAAGAAAAATTTTACAAATAAAGTATTGACTTATATATAAAGTTTGTTATATAATTAACATAGTGTTGTATTAATTCAACTATGTTTAATATGAAAAAATATATATTATGAAGCGAGGTGACTATCAATGAAAAAAGTTTCTATGGCTGTAATAAGAAGGCTACCTAAATATTTTAGATATTTATCAGAATTATTAGAAAACGATATTAGAAGAATTTCTTCAAAGGAATTAAGTAGGTTAACAGGTTTTACAGCATCACAAATAAGACAAGATTTAAATAATTTTGGAGGATTCGGACAACAAGGGTACGGATATAACGTTGAAGGATTGCATGTTGAATTAGGAAAAATACTTGGACTTAACAAATCATATAAAACAGTATTGATAGGTGCAGGTAATTTAGGTCAAGCAATAGCAAATTATAAAGGTTTTGAAGATGCAGGCTTTAATTTATTAGGTATTTTTGATAAAAATCCTAAAATGATAGGTTTAAGAATTAAAGATATTGAAATAGGAGATGTAGATGACTTAGAAGAATTTGTTAAAGAAAACGATATTGAAATAGGTATTATATGTACTCCGAAATATGGTAGCCAGGATATTGCTGATAGGTTAGCAAAATGTGGAGTAAAGGGAATATGGAATTTTGCTCCTGCAGATTTAAAGGTACCAGAGGGAGTAACAGTAGAAAATGTTCATTTAAATGAAAGTTTATTTACTTTATCCTATTTATTAAAACAAAACGCAGAAAAATAAAGACCATCGACCGGTGGTCTTTTTTAGTTTTATTATTTAAAATATTATTTTTTATGATAGTATAATAGTGGAGTTTTTTTAATTTAAGATGTTATTTTATTAACAAATTATTTACATATAATAAGGAGGGGGAAATATGGAATTTAAATTGACCAAAGAACAAGAGATGATTAGAAAGATTATGAGAGAATTTGCTGAAAATGAGGTAGAACCTATTGCAGCAGAGATTGATGAGACAGAAAAGTATCCAATGGAAAATGTTAAGAAAATGGGTAAGTATGATATGCTTGGAATTCCATTTCCAAAGGAATATAACGGTGCAGGGGGAGAAGAAGTAGCATATGCGATAGCTGTTGAGGAATTATCTAAAAAATGCGCCACAACTGGAGTTATACTATCTGCCCATACTTCTTTAGGATGTTGGCCTATTTATAAGTTTGGAAATAAAGAACAAAAAGAAAAGTATTTAAAACCCTTAGCAAGTGGTGAAAAAATAGGGGCTTTTGGTTTAACAGAGCCTAATGCAGGTACTGATGCTTCAGGACAGCAAACGACTGCAAAACTTAATGGAGATCATTATATACTAAATGGTTCAAAGATATTTATAACAAACGGTGGACAAGCAGATGTTTATATAATATTTGCAATGACTGATAAATCAAAGGGAACAAGAGGAATAAGTGCTTTTATTGTTGAGAAGGATTTTGAAGGATTTTCAATAGGTAAGGTTGAAGAAAAGTTAGGTATTAGAGCTTCTTCAACTACTGAGCTTGTATTTGAAAACTGTAAGGTACCAAAGGAAAATTTATTAGGTAAAGAAGGTAAAGGGTTTAAAATAGCAATGAAAACCTTAGATGGAGGTAGAATAGGAATAGCTGCTCAAGCTCTAGGTATTGCACAGGGAGCGATGGATGAGGCTATAAAATATGTTAAAGAAAGAGAGCAATTTAATAGACCTATTGCTAAATTCCAAGGATTGCAATGGATGATAGCAGAGATGGAAACTAAGATAAATGCTGCTAGATGGCTTGTATATAATGCTGCTTATAAAAAAGCTAATGGAGAGTCTTATGGTAAAGAAGCGGCTATGGCTAAATTATTTGCATCAGAAGCAGCTATGGAAGTTACTACAAAGGCAGTACAATTACATGGAGGATATGGATTTACTAAAGATTATCCTGTTGAAAGAATGATGAGAGATGCAAAAATAACTGAGATATATGAAGGAACGTCTGAGGTTCAAAAGATGGTTATTGCAGGTTCAGTTTTAAGGTAATCTAAAAAGGGAGGAATTAAAATGGAGATTATTGTTTGTATAAAGCAAGTTCCTGATACTAACGAAGTTAGAATAGATCCTGAAAAGGGAACATTGATAAGAAAAGGGGTACCAAGTATTATAAATCCTGATGATAAAAATGCCTTAGAAGAGGCTTTAAGAATTAAAGATAAATTAGAAGATGTTAATGTAACTGTATTATCTATGGGTCCTAGTCAGGCTAAAAATGCTTTAAGAGAGGCTTTAGCTATGGGAGCCGATAAAGCTATTTTATTAAGTGATAGAGCATTCGCAGGTTCTGATACATGGGCAACCTCGACAATTTTAGCAGGGGCAATTAAAAAGATTAAAAATTACGATATTATATTTTGTGGAAGACAGGCTATTGATGGAGACACAGCACAAGTTGGACCACAAATAGCAGAGCATCTAGAAATACCACAAATCACCTATGTAGAAAACTTAGACATAGAAAAACAAAGGGTAAAGGCAAATAGAGCTGTAGAAGATGGATATTATATTATTAACTCTGAAATGCCTGTACTTTTAACAGCTATTAAGGAATTAAATAAACCAAGATATGAATCTATAAGTGGTATATATGAATCGGCTAATAAAGAAATAGAAATTTGGGGCGTTGATGATATAGTTGTTGATACTACACAAATAGGATTAAAAGGTTCGCCGACAAGAGTTAAGAAAACTGAAACTGCTAAACCTAAAAAAGAAGGGGAATTACTTAAAGGATCAACTGAAGAAGCTGTTAATGAGTTAATTGTAAAATTAAAACAAAGACAGGTTATATAAGGATAAGGAGGGATAATATGACTGATTTAAATGAATATAAAGGTGTATGGGTTTTAACAGAACAAAGAGAAGGTGAGCTTTTAAATGTATCTGTAGAACTTATAGGAGAAGGCAGAAAGATTGCTAACAAACTAGGCGTTGATTTAACATGTGTATTACTTGGTAATGATATAGATGATTTAGCACTTGAATTAATAAAGTATGGAGCGGATAAAGTTTTATATGCAGAGGATAAATTATTAGAAGTATATACTACAGAGGGATATACTAGTGTTATATGCGATTTTGTTAACGAAAGAAAACCTGAAATTTTAATGATAGGTGCAACTACAATAGGAAGAGATTTAGGTCCTAGAATATCAGCTAGGTTAAAAACAGGTCTTACAGCAGATTGTACAAAGCTAGAAATAGATAATGAAGATAAAAAGTTACTTCAAACAAGACCAGCCTTTGGTGGAAATTTATTAGCTACAATTATTTGTCCAGATCATAGGCCACAAATGTGTACAGTAAGACCAGGTGTTATGGAAAAAGCCCATTATGATGAGAGTAGAAATGGTGAAATAGAAAAGATTGAAGTTAATATAAAACAAGAAGATATTAAAGCTAAAGTAGAAAAAAGAGTTAAGCATGAAAAGGCAAAGGTATCCTTAGAAGATTCTGAAATAATTGTTTCAGGAGGAAGAGGTTTAGGTAAAAAAGAAGGTTTTAACTTAATAGAAAAGCTAGCTAATAAATTAGGTGGAGTTGTTGGTTCTTCAAGACCATTAGTTGATTCAGGATGGATAGACCATGCCCATCAAGTTGGTCAGACAGGAACAACTGTAAGACCTAAACTTTATATAGCTTGTGGTATATCAGGGGCTATACAGCATTTAGCTGGTATGCAAAATTCTGATTGTATAGTTGCAATTAATAAAGACCCTGAAGCAGCTATATTTAAAGTAGCTGATTATGGAATAGTAGGAGATCTTTATGAGGTTATCCCTCAGTTAATTGAAGCTTTAGATAATGTAGATGATATTATAGATACATTTAAAGAAGTAGCAACTTCAAATGAATAAATAGAAAGAAAGGAAATCCTAGTTAGGATTTCTTTTCTTTTGGTATCCATCTATAAAAAATAATCCTTTAATTTCATGGTAATATATTCATTTAGTTTCCATAATCACATTAATATGTTAAAATTAATGTATATGGATAGATTCAAATGAATAGAATTTTATGGAGGACAATATATGGAAGTAGTAGCATTAGTAGGAGAAAGTGGAACTGGAAAGAGTCATAAAGCAATTATTATAGCAAAAGAAAAGAATATAGAATGTATTATAGATGATGGATTATTTATAAAAGGAACAAAAGTTATTGCAGGTAAATCTGCCAAGAGAGAAAAATCTATAGTTAGTGCTGTAAAAAGAGCTTTATTTATGGACAATGACCATAAAATGGGGGTTATTAAAGCTATAGAGGAAGTTAAACCTAAAAAAATATTAATACTAGGAACTTCAGATAGAATGGTTGTAAAAATAGCCAAGGCATTAAATTTACCAGAAATATCCAAAAAGATTTATATAGAAGATATATCTAATAAAGAAGATATTAAAATAGCAAAAAAATATAGAAATAGAGAAGGAAAACATGTAATACCAGTACCTACTTTCGAGATAAAAAAGGATTTTTCTGGTTATTTCATAGATAAGTTGAAAGTCTTAACAGGTAAAAAGAATAATCTTCAACAGGTATATGAAAAGACAGTTGTTAGACCAACATTTAGTTATCTAGGTAAATATACAATATCCCATAGTGTTATAAGGGAATTAACTAAATATGCCTGTGAAAAGATGGATTCTTTATTAAAAGCCTCTAATATATATATAGTTGCTAAGGAAGAGGGAATCATTATAAACCTAGATATAACAATAAAATATGGCATAAAGATTGTACCATTTGTTAAAAAAATGCAAAAAAATATAATAGAAGAGATTGAAAGAATGACCTCTTTAAATATCATAGCAGTTAATGTATTTGTTAAGAAAATGAAAAAAACATAAAATTGTTTACAAAGATAAAACCTTATGTTATGATTATTTATGTAAAAGATATAACGAAATGTTTTAGAGCTTCATCGTACAAAAGCATAAAAGTTATTTTTAGTAAACTTATGAAAACCTTTTCTGTGTATACATAAGTTAAATAATTAACAAACTAAGGGATTTATAACAAAATTTAGGCAACACTTATTTTAATGGTTTTAATTTTTCAGATGAAGGTGTATTCAACACCAGCTATCATCTGACCTTAATCAATATATTTATTAACATTTCTTAAAAAAAAGAAGGGAGATGTAGACATGTCTTATATTCAAGATGTATTCGAACAAGTCAAAGAAAGAAACGCTAACGAACCAGAATTTTTACAAACAGTAGAGGAGGTATTAGGTTCATTAGGGCCTGTACTTGAAAAAAATCCTCAGTACGTAGATGCTAATATTTTAGAAAGAATTTGTGAACCAGAAAGACAGATTATGTTTAGAGTACCATGGGTTGATGACGAAGGTAATACACAAGTTAACCGTGGATTCAGAGTTCAATTTAATGGAGCAATAGGACCTTACAAAGGTGGACTTAGATTCCATCCATCAGTTTATTTAGGAATTATTAAGTTCTTAGGATTTGAACAAATATTTAAAAACTCATTAACAGGTCTTCCAATAGGAGGAGGAAAAGGTGGATCAGACTTTGATCCTAGAGGAAAATCAGATGGAGAAATAATGAGATTCTGTGAAAGCTTTATGACAGAATTATATAGACATATAGGACCAGATGTAGATGTACCAGCAGGAGATATAGGAGTAGGTGGAAGAGAAATCGGATACCTTTACGGACAATACAGAAGAATAAGAGGAGCATTTGAAAATGGAGTGCTTACAGGAAAAGGCCTAGCTTATGGTGGAAGTTTAATAAGACCAGAAGCAACAGGATTCGGAGCAACTTACTTCTGTAATGAAATGTTAAAGCATGAAGGAGAAACTTTTGAAGGTAAAACAGTAGCAGTATCAGGATTTGGTAATGTTGCTTGGGGAGCTGCTCAAAAGATAAGTGAATTAGGCGGAAAGGTAGTAACACTTTCAGGACCTGATGGATACATCTATGACCCAGATGGAATAACTGGAGAAAAAATAGATTATATGTTAGAAATGAGAGCTTCAGGAAGAGACATGGTTAAAGATTATGCAGATAAATTTGGTGTTGAATACTTCGAAGGAGAAAAGCCATGGGGAGTAGACGTAGATATAGTAATGCCATGTGCAACTCAAAACGAAATTCACTTAGAAGATGCTAAGAAGATAGTAGAAAATGGAGTTAAATTCATAACAGAAGCATCTAATATGCCATGTACAAATGATGCAATGGATTACTTAATGGAAAAGGGAGTAATCATAGGACCTGCTAAGGCAGCAAATGCAGGTGGAGTTGCAACATCAGCATTAGAAATGAGTCAAAATAGTATGAGAATGTCATGGACAGAAGAAGAAGTAGATGCAAAACTTAAAGAAATAATGGTAAATATCCATAACAATGCAATGGAAGCAGCTAAAGAGTATGGACTTGGATATAACTTAGTTAAAGGAGCAAACATAGCAGGATTTGTTAAAGTAGCAGAAGCTATGCATGCTCAAGGAAAATACTAAAAATGATATTAAAGACTATTTGCTTAAAGCAAATAGTCTTTTTTTTATAGATTTAAATTTAAAAATATTCAGAATTGTTGTATTATGATATTATAGATATTAAAAATAAGAAATATAGAGAAGGGGTTAAAAATGTTTATTTTAGGATTGCCAATAAAAACATGGTTTATAGTAGGAGGATTATTTTTATTATCTGCATTATTTCCCTCAATAATAGCTTTAATATTAAAGTTTAGAGGAGTTTTAAAATGAGTAAAGCAATCATATATTTATTATATTTTACTCTTTATACTTTAGTATTACTTTTCTTTGGGAAAAGTGGTTTTAAAAAGACAAAAAACATAAGAGGTTTCTTTGTGGCAGGTAATAGTCTAGGACTAGTAGCAAGTATACTAACCTTTACAGCTACTTGGTTTAGTGCTGCGTCAATGCAAGGTCTTTCAGGTTCCATATTTGCCTATGGTTATTCATCTGTATTATATTCTGTTGTTGCCTGGTTTTTAGGTGCAGGACTTTTAGTTATAATGTCTGTAAAATTAAAGGATTATGATATTTTTACAGTACCAGAATATTTTAGCATAAGATATAACAGTAAGATTTTACAAGCTTTAGGTGGACTTATTATAGTTTTTACATATGTATTTTATATAATTATACAGATTAGAGGCTTTGGTATTGTGATGAGTGAACTTTTAGATATTCATTATACAGTATCTATTCTTTTAGTATATTTATTTATTATTTATACAACCTTCGGTGGATTATATTCAGTATCTAAAACAGATGGTTTTAATTTTGGTATGATTTTTTTAGGGATTTTGTTAGCGGTTGTAATTATTTTAAAAGACATAGGAGGAATAACACATTTACATCAAAAGGCAGCACTTATATCTACTAGACCATTTCCTAGCTTTCCATATAAGACTTATAAGGGGGCTTTAATAGATCCATTTTCAAAGGGGATAACTCCACCAATGGTATTATTTACTTCTTTTTTTGGTTGGGGGTTAGGACTTGCTGCAAATCCTCAGTATGCAATAAGAATCGTTTCAGCAAAGAATAAAAAAACTGCTGTAAAAATGATTTGTATATCAGTTTTAATATTAGCTCTTATTTATATTGGTATATTTATAATAGGTATAGGTGCAAGGGTATTAGAACCCTCCATTGAGAGTGTAAGTTCAGTTGATGAAGTATTTGCATATACAATTAATAATGTGATTTATTCTAAAGTAAGTGGTTTTATACTAATAGGGATAGCAGCAGCTGCTATTTCAACAGCTAATTCACAGCTTTTAATTTTAGCTAGTGGTTTTACCTATGATATATATAAGAATTTATTAAATACTAATATAAAAGAAGATAGATTCCTAAACCTTAATAGGATTTTTATATTTATTGCAGGAACTATTTCTTTATTACTGTCAATACGTCCGCCTGAAAGTCTTCTTATTTTTGGAGGTAACATATGGGGGATTTTTTCGACCACATTTCTCCTTCCTTTATATGGAGGATTATATTGGAAAAAGGCTACAAAGGAGGGGGCATTTGCTTCGATCATAGGTGGAATGATGACAATGTTTTTAGTATTTGATAAAAACAATATATTAGGAAATAGTGGAAATAGTTTTATACATCCTGCCTTTCCAAGTTTTATTATAGCTTTTATACTTTTTATTACTGTTAGTATCTATACTTATAAAAAAGGAGATCAGTCATGAAATTAGATATAGAAAATAAAATATTATTTCCATTTATGATTTTAATAATGTTATCTATAATTGTTTTAGGCATGGTTTCATATTTAAATGGCTATCATCTTCTTTTAGATACTAAAGAAAGACATATAAAAGAGGAGCTTAAAGAATCAATTATATATATTGAAGATTTAAATGAAAGGATAACTAAAGGGGAAATAAAAATAAAAAATGCAAAGAAAGAAGCTATTAATTATTTTGAACGTGTAGATAAAAAAGGAATATTTATTATACAGAATGGAAATAAAATTTTAGATAATTCAGAGGATATTAAAATAAATAATTTTAATGATAAAGGAAAGATAGAAAAAGAAGAAGTAATATATATTTATGAAAGATTTAAACCGTGGAATTGGATAATCGGTTATGAACTAAAAAAAGATATATTTTCAAAGGAACTATTAGATATGCAAAAGGATACCCTTTTAATTGCTATTATATTTTTAGTTATTTCCATGGAAGCTACAATATTAATTGCCTATAATATTTCAAGACCAATAAAAATGCTTGCTGATACCTGTAATAAGATAGCTAAAGGTGATTTAAAAGAAAAAATTCATTTAACTAGAAAGGATGAGATAGGTGTATTAGCAAGGGCATTTAATAATATGATTTATCAGCTACAGTTAAATACAAAAAAGTTATTAAAAATGAAAAATTTTAATGAAGATATACTTAATAATACATCAACAGGTATGATAACTACTGATAGAGAGGGAAATATAATTTCTATAAATAAATCAGCACAGAAAATTATACTTAAAGATAAATCAAAAAAAGAAGAGATAAATAAATCGTTAAAAAAACAAGTTAATAAAACAATAAAACTAGAAGAAGAAATCAATGATGTATATGAATATGCATTAGGTGATAATGAATTATTTATTGATGTAACAACATCCCTTTTAAAAACTGAAGATAGTAAATTCAGTGGTGTAATATGTAGTTTTAATGACATAACAAATAGAAAAAGAATAGAAAAAAGAATGGAAAAGGTTAATAGATTAACTTCCACAGGACAACTTGCTGCTGGATTAGCCCATGAAATAAGAAATCCTTTATCAGGAATGAGAATGAGTGTACAAATATTAAAAAGGAGACTAAATAATGATAAAAATTCAAATAAAGAACTTTTAGATGGAACTTTATATGAGATTGATAGAATTAATCGTTTAGTTTCTGATTTATTAAATTATGCTAAACCCCATCATCCAGAGTATGAAAAGATAGATGGAGCTTTTATTTTAAAAAGGTCTTTAGAACTTTTGAGAAAGAATTATGAAAAAAAAGATATTAAGATTAATATAAATATTAATGATAAGTCTTACATTTATGTAGATAAAGCTCAGATTGAACAGGTTTTTATAAATATTTTAGCAAATGCAATAAACGCTATGGATAAAGAGGGAGTTTTAAATATTAACATGGATATAGATTCTAAAAATTATCTTAAAATTGAAATTAAAGACAATGGATGTGGAATAAGTAAAAAGAATATAAGTAAAATATTTGACCCATTTTTTACAACAGATTCTAAAGGGACAGGCTTAGGACTTTCTGTGGTACATAAGTTGGTAGTTGAAAATAAAGGACTTATAAAAGTCAATAGTAAATTTAATTTAGAGTTTCCCCATTTTTTTGAGAGTAGATGAAAAGTTTGTTGTGGATAAGTAAAATAGGAGTAATACCTTTATTAACAGATTTGATTTTTTTGCATAAAAATAAGCAAAATAGCCCATTGTTTTG
>VEND01000108.1 GCA_009711765.1 Bacillota bacterium
TGTATTATTTATTGGTGACTCTACCATTAATCTTAGGGGGGAGAACTTAAAAATCCTGCTAAATCTTTAAATTTCAATGATTTAGCACTGGAAATATATCAAATAAGTTAATTTTTTTGACGGAACAGAATAATTGAATGGAGGATACGACATGATAAAAAGACCTAGAAGATTGAGAAAAAATGAAAATATAAGAAATATGGTAAGGGAAACTAAATTGCATCTTGAGGATTTAGTATACCCTGTATTTGTAGTTGAGGGAGAAAACATAAAAAAAGAGATTTCTTCTTTACCAGATAATTATCATTTTTCTGTGGACATGTTATATGAAGAAATTAATAAACTTAGAAAATTAGGGATAAAAAATATATTGGTATTTGGAATTCCTAATAATAAAAATAGTTACGGAGAAGAAGCCTATAAAAAAAATGGTATTGTCCAAAGAGCAGTAAAAGAAATTAAGAGTAATTTTAATGATATATATGTTATAACAGATGTTTGTATGTGTCAGTATACAGATCATGGCCATTGTGGTATTTTAAAGGATAATGGAGATATCGATAATGATATTACATTAAAATATTTATCTAAAATTGCCTTAAGTCATGCTCAGGCAGGGGCAGATATGGTAGCTCCTTCTGATATGATGGATGGAAGGGTTAAAGAGATAAGAAAGTATTTAGATTTAAATAATTATACTGATGTGTCTATAATGTCTTATAGTGCAAAGTATGCATCTTCTTTTTATGGACCATTTAGAGATGCAGCAGATTCAGCTCCATCCTTTGGTGATAGAAATACATATCAAATGGATCCAGCTAATAGTAACGAAGCGTTAAGAGAAATTGACAATGATTTAATAGAAGGTGCTGATATAGTTATGGTGAAACCAGCACTTAGTTATCTTGATGTTATTAGAAGAGTAAAGGATAATTTTAATGTACCTATAGCAGCCTATAGTGTAAGTGGCGAGTATTCTATGTTAAAAAATGCAATAGATCAGGGTTTATTAGATGAAAGTGTAATATTAGAGGCTATATTATCTATTAAAAGGGCAGGAGCAGATATAATTATTACTTATTTTGCTAAAAAACTAGCAGAAATAATAAATAATTAGAATTAAGGATGCTGATAAAAGTCAGTATCCTTTTTTTTATATTAAGAGTAGCTTACTATTATGAAAATTCTTTAAAGTTAAAGTTCTAAAAAAGTTTTTATAGGATAAAATAAATATCGATTATGATAATTATTTTTACTATTTTAATACTAGAAATATTTAGAAATCAAAAAAAATAGTTGAAAGGCTTTTAGAAATATGGTACAGTTTAGGTAAACGTTTTACTAAAACGATTCAGTAAAACGATTTAGTAAGAAAATAAATACTATTATAAAAGGGTTTGAGTATATTATGAAGATTACAATTAAAGATATTGCAAGTCTTTCAGGGGTATCAACAACAACTGTTTCAAAGATATTAAATAATAAAGATAAAGATATAAGTAAAGAAACAAGAAAAAAGGTTTTAAAGATTATTAAAGAGAAAAATTATGTTCCTAGTACAGTAGCAAGAAGTATGGTGACTAGAAAAACAAAAACCATAGGACTTGTTATTCCAGATATAACTAATCCATTTTTTCCAGAGTTAGCAAGGGGAGCAGAGGATAAAGCAAATGAAGCAGGATATAATATAATGTTTTGTAATACCGATGATGATTTAGATAAGGAAGAAAAATATATAAATATGTTAGTTGAAAAAATGGCAGATGGAATAATTTTCACCCAATCGGATAAAAGAACTGAAGGGTTTAAAAATACAAGTCTAAATTCAATACCAATAATATTAATAGATAGGGATATGGACTATGAAGGTATTAAAGGAAAGGTACTTGTAAATAATTTTGATGGTTCATATAAGGGAGTATCATATTTACTTAAAAAGGACTATAAAAAAATTGCTTTTATTTCAGGACCTTTAACATTAAATACTGGATTAGAAAGACTTAAAGGTTATAAAAAAGCATTAAAGGATTTTAGTGTTGAATATGATGATAATTTAGTAATTATAGGAGAATATAAAAGAGAATGGGGTTTTGAAGCAATAGATATATTAATGAATAAAAATCTAGATTTTGATGCAGTATTTTGTGGAAATGATTTAATAGCAATTAGTGTAATAAAAAAATTAAAAGAATTAGGTAAATCAATTCCAGAAGATGTAGCTGTTTTAGGTTTTGATGATATATATATGGCAGATTTAATAGAGCCAGAATTAACCACAATAAGACAACCAAATTATAAGATGGGATATAAAGCAGCCGAACTTTTAATAAACGTTTTAGAAAATCCTAATAAAAAGATGAATGAAAAAATTATATTAGATACAGAATTAATTATAAGAAAATCTACTTAAAAGAGGTGAAAACATGATCACTGTTATAGGAAGTTTAAATATGGATTTAGTAACTACTACTGAAAAGACACCTAGAGTTGGGGAAACATTAATTGGAAAGGATTTTAAATCTATTCCAGGAGGCAAAGGTGCAAATCAAGCAGATGCAATAGCAAAGCTAGATGGCGATGTAGTAATGATTGGAAAAGTAGGAAATGATGAATTTGGGGATAGACTTAAAAATTCTCTTAAAAATGATGGAGTAGATGTAACATATATAAAAGAGGTTAAAGATATATCAACTGGGATAGCATCAATAATAGTAAATGGTGATGGAGATAATTCTATAGTTGTAGTGCCAGGAGCTAATTTTAAATTAGATAAAACTGACATTGATAAATCAATAGAAGCTTTAGAAAAGTCAGATATTATAGTATCTCAATTAGAAGTTCCAATAGATACAGTAAAATATTCCTTTAAAAAGGCTAAAGAATTAGCTAAATTTACTATATTAAATCCTGCACCGGCTAATAAACTTGATGATGAATTAATATCTAATATTGATTTATTAACACCTAATGAAACAGAGTTAGAAACATTAAGTGGAGTATCTATTAAAAATGATGATGACATTTTAAAGGCAGCAAAGATTTTAATAGATAAAGGAGTTAAAGAATTAATAGTTACAACAGGTGAAAAGGGATGTTTATATATAAATGAATATAAACATAAATCATATAAAGCACACAAAGTAGATGTTAAAGATACAACTGCTGCAGGAGATAGTTTTACAGCAGCCTTAGCAGTAGCTTTATCAGAGGGTAAGAATATGGATAGTGCAATTACTTTAGCACTAAAGGTAGCTGGTTTGACTGTAACTAAAAAAGGAGCTCAAAGCTCATTGCCAACTAAAGATGATGTAAAAAGTTTTAAAGGAGGCAAATAATGAAGAAATCTAAATTGATAAATTCAGATATATCCTTTGAAATATCTAAACTAGGCCATACTGATGGAATTGTAATATCAGATGCAGGACTCCCTATACCGGAAAATGTAAAAAGAATAGACCTTGCTGTTAAAAAGGGAGTTCCCTCATTTTTAGATGTATTAGACTCAGTATTAGACGAACAAAGAATAGAAGAAATTATAATTGCTAAGGAAATGAAAGAAAAAAGCCCTAATATGTATGAAAGTCTAATAGATAAAATAAAGGATATAGAAACTAAAGAGAATATAAGTATTAAAATTAAAGAAATTGACCATGAAGAATTTAAAAAAAGAACTAATGATGTTAAAGCTATTATAAGAACAGGAGAATATACACCCTTTGCAAATGTTATTTTAAAATCAGGTGTTGTATTTTAGGAGTGAGATAAATGGATAAACCTATTTTAGAAATGAAAGGAATAACAAAGCAATTCCCAGGAGTAAAAGCTTTAGATAATGTAGATTTTAGAGTTATCGAAGGAAAAGTTATGGCTCTTTTAGGGGAAAATGGAGCAGGTAAATCTACACTGATGAAGATCTTAACAGGTGTATATACTAAAACTAAAGGTGAAATATACTTTGAAGGTGAAAGTGTAGAATTTAAAGATACAAAGGAATCTCAAGATAAGAAAATTGCAATAATACATCAAGAGTTAAATCTTATAAAGGAACTTACTATAGCTGAGAATATATTTTTAGGAAGGGAACCTATTAACTCCCTTAGAAAAATAGATAAAGGAAAACTATACAAAGAATCAGAGAAACTTTTAAAAAAGTTAGGTGTAGATGAAAAACTAAATACATTAGTAAAAGATTTAAGTATTGGTAAACAGCAAATGGTTGAAATAGCAAAGGCTTTATCCTTAGATGCAAAGGTTATCATAATGGATGAGCCGACAGATGCATTAACAGATAAAGAAACTGAAAGTTTATTTAAAGTTATAAAAGAGTTAAGAAAAGAGGGAAGAAGTATAGTATATATATCCCATAGATTAAAAGAAATTTTTGAAATTTGTGATTATGCAACAGTTTTAAGGGATGGACAGTTTATAAAAGAAGAAAGAGTTAAAAATCTAACTGAAGAAAAAATAGTTGAACTTATGGTAGGAAGAAAGCTTACTGAACAGTTTCCAAGGATTAAAGGAAAAACTGGAGAGATTTCTTTAGAGGTTAAAAATTTAGAAAATGAATATTTAAATAATATCAATTTTAAGTTAAATAAAGGAGAAATTTTAGGAGTATCAGGTTTAATGGGAGCAGGAAGAACAGAACTTGCTAAAACCCTTTATGGAGCAATAAAAAAGGATAATGGTGATATTTTTCTAGAAGGAGAAAAGGTAGATATAAAATCTCCTAAAGAGGCAATTTTAAAGGGAATATCCTATGTATCAGAGGATAGAAAAAGGGATGGATTAATCCTTGGTATGAGTGTTGAGGAAAATATGAGCATATCTGCTTTAAAAAATTTCACAAAATCCTTATCAAAAATTGATACGAAAAAGGAAGCTGATGTTTCTAATAAATATGTGGATGATATGTCAATAAGAACCCCTAGTATAAAACAGCTTGTTAAAAACTTAAGTGGAGGAAATCAACAAAAGGTATCAATAGCTAAAAGTCTTATGACTGAACCTAAGATATTAATATTAGATGAACCTACTAGAGGAGTAGATGTTGGTGCTAAAAAGGAAATATATGATTTAATAAATAGATTTAAAAAAGAAGGTATGAGTATTATTATGATTTCTTCAGAGATTCCTGAAATTATAGGAATGAGTGATAGAGTATTAGTTATGCATGAAGGTAGGATTACAGGGGAGTTTTTAGGAGAGAAAGTAACACAGGAAAAAATCATGAGATGTGCAGTAGGCATAGAGGAGGTAAGGTTATAATGACTTTAAATAAAGAAACCTTAATGAAGTATAAATCAGTTATAGGACTTATAGTATTTTCAGCGATTATAGCCATAATAAATCCAAGGTTTCTATATACTTCAAATATTTTAAACGTATTAAGACAAACATCTATTAATTCAATAATAGCTGCAGGTATGACATTTGTTATATTAACTGGAGGAATAGACCTTTCAGTTGGTTCAACTTTAGCTCTATCAGGAGCTATAGCAGCAAGTTTAATAGCTTTAGGAATGAATGCATTTTTAGTTATAATTATAGCTATATTAGTAGGTGCTTTAATAGGAGCATTTAATGGGGTAGTTATTAGTAAAGGTAAAGTTCAACCCTTTATAGCAACCCTTGCAGCAATGACTTTAGTAAGGGGATATACATTAGTTTATACAGATGGAAAACCAATATCAACAGGATATGAACAAAATGCAGAAATTTTTTCAAAGATAGGAGCAGGATATTTTCTTGGAATCCCTATACCAATATATATAATGGCAGCAGTTTTTATAATAGCTTATTATATTTTAAAACACACAAGACTTGGAAGATATGTTTATGCCTTAGGAGGTAATGAAGATGCTACAAAATTATCAGGTATAAATACGGATAAAATAAAGATATATGTATATGCTATATCAGGAGCATTAGCAGCACTTTCAGGACTTATAATAACTTCTAGATTATCATCAGCACAACCTCAAGCAGGTTCAGGTTACGAATTAGATGCTATAGCAGCAGTAGTTTTAGGAGGAACAAGTTTAGCAGGTGGTGTAGGTAGTGTTTTAGGTACTATAATTGGTGCATTAATAATTGGTATTTTAAATAATGCATTAAATCTTATGGATGTTTCTTCATATTATCAATTACTTGCTAAGGGATTGGTTATATTAATAGCAGTACTTCTTGATAGAAAGGAAAATAAATAAAGCTTTTTACCCGAAAGGGATAAAAACATAAGATAATTAAAAATTAAGAGGAGGATTTAAATGAAAAAAACAGTAGCATTATTATTAGTATTAGTTTTAACTATGGGAGCTTTTATAGGATGTAGCGCTCCTAAAGAAGAGGAAGAAGGAAAAGAAAAGATAGGTTTAGTAGTTTCTACATTAAACAACCCATTCTTTGTATCATTAAAAGAAGGTGCAGAAGCTAAAGCAGAAGAATTAGGATATGATTTAATAGTTCTAGATTCTCAAGATGATCCAAGTAAAGAATTATCAAACGTAGAAGATTTAATAGTTAAAGGTGTATCTGTTATATTAATAAACCCAGCAGATTCAGCTGCAGTAGGAAATGCTGTAAAAGCAGCCAATAGAGAAGATATTCCAGTAATAACACTTGATAGAGGTGCTGAAGCAGGCGAGGTAACTGCACACATAGCATCAGATAATGTAGCAGGTGGAAAGATGGCTGGAGAGTACATCGTTGAACAATTAGAAGGAAGCGGTAAAGTAGTAGAACTTGAAGGATTAGCAGGAACTTCAGCTGCAAGAGATAGAGGAAAAGGCTTTAATGAAGCAGCTGATAATTCAGACCTTGAAGTTGTAGCAAGACAGGCAGCTGATTTTAATAGAACAAAGGGTCTTACAGTTATGGAAAATGTATTACAGGCACAACCAGAAATAGATGCTGTATTTGCTCATAATGACGAAATGGCTTTAGGAGCATTAGAAGCAGTAAAAGCTTCAAAGAGGGATATATTAATAGTAGGTTTTGATGCAACTGATGATGCTAAAAAGGCAGTAGCAGATGGAGAAATGGCTGCAACAGTAGCACAACAACCTAAAAAAATAGGTTCTTTAGGAGTTGAAAATGCAGTTAAGGTTATTAAAGGTGAAAGTGTAGAAAAATCTATACCAGTTGATTTAAAATTAATAACAGAATAGATAAGTAAATACCCCGAAATATTCGGGGTATTTTTTTGTAGAATTTAATCTTTATATTAATATCTTCTAAAGGGTCTTCTTCTACCGAAGGGCCTTCTATAAATTAAAGTTACTAATAAAAACCATAGTAATAAACTTGAACCACTAACGTACTGATTTCTATTTAGTCTTGTATGGTTAGAGACATTTTCATTTACCTTTAATAGTCTTTTTAAATATTTAATATTTACTATGGCATTTTCTTCAGTAAATCCTTCCATTTTCGATAATAATTCCAAGTTTTTTATGTGTTGTAATTTAATATCATTAGAAACATCTGCTTGTAACTTTTCAATATATGAAAGTATTTCTCTATTTGATTTATTTTCATAGTCTTTTGAGTATTTATCTAACTTCTCTAAAACAGAATCATCATAAAGAAGTTTATTAAACATATATCCAAAATTATAATCCATTTTCCACCCTCCCTTTAGACTTTTCCAATAGTAGTATACGTAAAGCATAAAAATGTGTGATTAAAGCTTTTGTATCTTAGAAACTATAAGTTCTATGTTAGAAAATATTAGTTTAAATACCACTTTATTTAAGCTAAACTATTATTAGGAGGTGATACTTTGAAACTTAAAGTATTAAAGGATAGAAAATTAGATAATGATTATATAGACATAAAATATAGAAAAATGAAGGTAGAGATTAGATAAATAATAGAAATTAGAGCTTAAAAAAAAAGAGTAAAGAGGTTACTCTTTTTTTAGTTCCATTTTTTCTATAGCATGGAATATTTCTTTTTTTAAATCCTCTGAAATAGGTAATATATAATATCTTCTTAAATCCTTGTTAGTAATATCTTTAGTAATGGAGTATTCAAATTCTCTATTAACCATAACAAAAAGACCGTTTTTATAAATTCTTATATCATGTATATATCCCTTGTCGGTAGACTCATTATAGTTATAAGCTCTACCTATTGACTTATATATAGGTTCTAAATTGTAGTATGGATGACTTTTTTCATGTATTATTGAATATTTTACTTTATCTATATTTACAAGGTTTTTAATTTTTAAATTTATTAATGCATTATGTAGTTTATTTATTAATTTTTCATCTGTTATAGTACCAATATCTTCGTATTTATTTAAAAAACTCATTATATCATTTTTAGTAGTAGGTTTTATTGGGTTTTTATGAATTTTTTCAATCTCTATATTATTAGGTATTTTAAAATGATTTAAAGAAATTTCTTTAGGATTTTCATAAATAGATATAGTAGAAATAATAAATGTAGAAATACTTACTATCAATAGTAAAAGTTTTCCGATAAATGTTAATTGATCCTTTGATTCTTTTTTAGCCTTTTTTAATTGGCTTACTATGCTTTCTATAAAAAATAATATGAAAAGTATAATAGCAAATAAAAATACATATTTATATATAATTTTATATCTATAATAATAATCAAAGCTTTTATAATAAAGGGTATGTAATGAATAATTAAATACTAATAAAAAGAAAAATCTTAAGAGTAATGATATTTTTTTATATACATACAATCTATTTTTTTTACGGTTTTTTAAATGGGTATGAAGTGGAATGAAAAAAACAATTGCGTTTATAAAATATGCAAATAATAAAATATAAAATAATACATCAGATGCATTTGAAAATTCATTATATAAAAAATATATAGTTAGTAATAAAAAATATATTACTATAGAGTAAATATATAAGTTGTTTTTGAATTTATTATTAAAGGGTTTTATTTTCTCTTCAATCATATTTACCTCCTAGTACATTTGCGTATATAAACATAATATATCACACAAAAATGAAAATCAACCAAAATATGTAATGAAGATAATATTTAAAAAGGTATATATGGGAAATATGATATAATTTACATAGAATAAATAGGGGGAGATAGGGTGGAACTTAAAATACTACATACTACAGATATACATAGTAATTTTGAAAATTTATCTAGGGTAGTTACTAAGATAAAAGAAATAAAGGATGAAAATACAATTATTTTAGATGCTGGAGATTTTTCAGATTTTAAAAAATTAGAGCTTTTAGGAACTAAGGGTTTATTAGCTGTTGAATTATTAGAATATGCAGGATATGATGCCATAGCAGTAGGGAATAATGAAATATTTAATGGAGTAGATACTTTAAGTAATATGGCTACAAAATCTAAGGTACCTTTTTTAAGTTGTAATCTTTATAAAAAAGGACTTGATAAAATAAAAGGTATATTTAAAAGTACTATCATAAAAAGAAATGGTTTAAATATATTAATTATCGGAACTTCACCTGATTTGGGGGATTTTTATCCATTATTCGATTTAGAACTTAAAAACTATATAAAAACTATTAAAGAAGAGATAAATTTATTTAAAAATAAATTTGATAAATGCATACTTTTATCCCATTTAGGATTAAATAGTGATAAAGATATTGCTGAAAATATAGAAGATATTAATATAATTATAGGTGGACATTTTCATATATTAATGGATAAAGCTGAAGTGGTTAATAAAAAGGTTATTCATACTTCTGGAGCTAATGCTGAAAACTTAGGGATAGTAAAACTTAAAATTGATGAAGAGTTTAAAGTTATAGAAGCTAAAAATATTAATGTTATGGATATAAAAAAAGATAAGGGAGTATTAGATATAATAAAGAAAAATAAAACAATAGCTTTAAATAATTTAAATAAACCCCTTTATCAGATAGATAAAAATCTATGGCATGATGTAATAGAAGAAAATCCTATAACAAATTTACTTGTAGATTCTTTAAATGATATTTTAGATTGTGATATAGGTATAATAAATAGTGGAGTTTTAAATGGAGGAGTAAAAAAAGGCGATATATCAGAGAAAAAACTTTTAGAAATATGCCCATCACCATTAAATCCAACCTGTTTTGAGATAAAGGGTAAATATATAAAAAATGCTTTAGAAAACTCACTGGATGCTGACTTTTGTCTTTCAGATGGACAAGGCCCTGGGTTTAGAGGGAAGTTTCTAGGAAGACTTCATGTTTCAAATGCTAAGATAGAACATGATGGTAGAAATATATTAAACATATATATTAATGGTGAAAAACTAAAAAGTGATAAATACTATAAAGTTGCATCATCTGATTACCTATTTAGAGCAACCGGCTATAATTCTTTTAAACATAGTGAAAATGAAGTATATAATAAAGAACTTTTAAGGGATGTATTAAGAAAGTATCTTTGTAAGGATGAGTTTATAAAAAATGCATATAAGGATAGATGGATACTTAAATAAAAAAATGAAGCTATTAGTTTATAAACTAATAGCTTCATTTTTATTTATTACTTGGAATTGTTTTATTTAGACTTTTATTATTTTCAAATCTATGTCCTATTATAATGGATGTTAATATGATTAATGGTATAGATAAAGAAAGTCTTAATATTGAAAACTTAATTCCTATAAATGATGCCTCAAATATAGTCATTGGTATTCTTGTTAATGCTGCAGAGCCTATGTATGTTAATACGATACTTAATTTTGCACCCTTATTATATAAAGAATATCCAACAGGGAAAGCAACATAAGCACCACCTACTGTGGTACTTGATAATACTATAGCCCAAAAGTATCCTTTAAAACCTGAAGATTGACCAAAATACTTTTCAACAGTTTCTTTTTTTATCCATACCTCAAAGAGTCCTATTAATATAAATGCAAAGGGTAGTATACCTATCATTGTTTTTATAAAATCATAAAAATTAGTACCTATCTCTATACCGGGTTGAAAATTTATTACCCAGGATATAATTATAAAAATTAAATATGTGATTGGTATAAATATATTTTTAAACTTTTTCATATGACAATCTCCCCATAAAATAATCCAACAGCTAAGGCTATAATTATTGCAATTAAATAACTTAAAGTATTTCTTATTAAAGCAAGTTTAGTACCGAAATATTCTTTTTCCACTGGAAAAGTTAATATACCAACCATCATTAAAGTTGTCGTAAAGGAGGATATAACCATAAAACTTACTCCTTTATTTAATAATATTCCACTTAAAGGAAATGCTATAAACCCTGGCATCATTGTTATTGAACCTATTAAAGAACCTAGTAAAGTTCCCTTTATTATATTAGTTTTACCAAGATAATTAGCTATGACCTTATCAGGGAGTAAATAAAGCATAAAGGATACTAATATTAACATTTTTAAAAACGATGGTAATATCTTTTTAAATTTTTTAAAGCCAACTTTTAAACCCTTTATAGTCTTATTTTTATCTGATATAAAGGATATTAAAAGAATTATTATCGTAAAGGCATAAAGATATATCATATATTACTTCCTTTCTTTATTAAAGATAAAATTTTAAATATATATTTAGGTTTTATTAATTTAATATTTACTTACTTATTTAATAATAGAATATTAATCAAATATCATCAAGTATAAAAGTATAATAATATATTTAGAAAAGTGTATACATAGATATTTTTCTATGTTTATGTTAATCTATAATATAGAGATATTATTAGTTAAGGAGGTATTGTCATGGATGAAAATGTTAAATTTGTTGTTAAAAAGAGAGTAGAGAAAACTATTAAAAACTTAGAAAAAAATAATATGAAAGCTTGTTTTGTTGAGGATGAAAAAGGAGTAATAGAAAAGATAAAGGAATTATTAAATAATGAAGATACAGTAGCAGTAGGTGGGTCTATGACTCTTTTTGAAACTGGTGTTATTGATTTATTAAGGGATGGAAATTATAATTTCCTAGATAGATATAAAGAAGGATTAAAACCAGAGGATGTAAAAGAAATTTATAGAAAAAGCTTTAGTGCTGATGCTTACTTTTCAAGTAGTAATGCTATAACTACAGAGGGTGAGCTTTATAATGTAGATGGAAGAGGAAA
>VEND01000106.1 GCA_009711765.1 Bacillota bacterium
ATTAAGGTTCTGTCAAAGGACCTAAAAAGTATACTACCTGGATTTTGACAGGTTCTTATAATACTTATATAATTTTAAATCTTCCCAAAGCTCCCTGGGGATTCTATGCCCTTTTTTACGCTTAAACTTAAATAAAATTTGACTTTAGAGTACCAATTTTGCTAATCTTAAAATAAATACAATTTTAAAAATTATTTTTTGGTGTTTATTTACCATTTATTGGATGTTTTCATTCTTTATTTAACGGAATCTATTAATTAAATTTATTATATCATATACATTTAATTAAAGTTTATATATAATATGAAATTTCACTTCATATAATTTTATAAGAAAAAATATATGGAGTTGATTATATGAATATTAAAAGTGTTGAAAATCCTAATAATCCTTCTCGAGAAAAAAGATATGAATTACTAAAAAAAGGTTTAAAAGAAGCTAAAAGATTAGAAGACTTTGATAATATTATAAATTTACTAGCTCCACCTACAGATATAACTAAAATTGCTTCTCCTGGTCAGTTTAAAGGTCTTAAAGTTGGAATTATAGGTGCTGGTTTAGCTGGATTATCTGCTTGCTATGAACTAAGAAAATTAGGCTTTGATATAACTATTTATGAGTCCTCAAAAGAAAGAGTAGGTGGAAGAGTTTATACTTATTATTTCGATAGATTTAAAAAACTATATGGTGAATTAGGACCTATGCGTATCCCTGTATCTCATGAAGCTACATGGAAGTTTATAGACCTATTTAAATTAGATACTAACCCCTATATTCAAGATAATAAAAATGCTTTTATATATGTACAAAATACAAGAACTAGAAACAACGAAAAAGATATAATGAGATATATCTATCCTAAATTTAATTTAACTTTAAAGGAAAGAAAAATCCCTATTTCTACATATTTAAAATGGGCTTATAATTGTCCTATAATTAATTTACCCGTTGAAATAAGAAAGGAATTATTACAAGTTAAAAGAATTTATGATTATAGAATTAATAATCTTGATTTTATAAATTCAAGAAAAGCATTTGAATACCTAGGATTAACAGAAGATGCCATTAATCTAGTACAAAGTGTAGCATCCTTTGAAAGTGGCATTTTTTATTATAGTTTATTAGAACTTTTAAGGGATGAATATTCAGTTAATTTTTCATATCTGTATGAAATAACCGGTGGTTTTTCAAAATTACCAGAAGCTTTTTATAATTCTTTAACCTCACACTCTCCTAATGAATTAGAAGAAATAAATAAAACTGACCTAGGGAATATTAAATTTAATTTAGGTTGTGAAGTTACATCAATATCTAAAACTTCTAATAAGATTACTCTAGAATATAATAATAAATTTCGTAAGTATAAAGATAAAAAGGATTTTGATTTTTTAATATGCGCAATCCCCTTTTCTAAGTTAAGAAATATAAATATATATCCTAGTTTTTCTAATAGAAAAATGCAAGCTATAAGGGAGGTAAACTATCCTCCTGCTCAAAAGACACTTTTATTATTTAAGGAAAGATTTTGGGAGACTTATCATAAAAAACCTATTATTGGAGGAGGATCTTTTACTGACCTTCCTATAACATCTATATGGTATCCTTCCCATTCAATTGAAAATACTAAAAACAAACCTGGTGTTTTGTTAGCTTCTTATAATTTTAGTTTAGATGCAATAAGACTTGGAAATATAGATGACAATGATAGGATAGCTTTAATACTAAAACAATTAGAATTTATTCATAATTTACCTAAAGGTTATCTAAATTCTATTTTACTTGACTTTAAAACAATTCAATGGAATAGTGAAAAAAATTTTTTAGGTGGATTTTGTTATATGTATCCCGAACAAAGTAGAATCTTTACATATTCCATGGGAAAACCTGAGTACAATGAAAGAATTTATTTTGCCGGTGAACATATCTCAACTACCCATGCCTGGCAGCAAGGTGCTTTAAAAACCGGACTTAAAGCAGCAAATAATTTAGCAAAACATTGTAATTATATTTTTAAAAACGACTAATTAGTCGTTTTTTTCTTTACTCATTAATCCCTACACTTATGGCAAAACTGATAAAAGTATTGTATAATTACACATAACTAATTAATAATAACTTATATACATACTAGGAGGTGTATTGTGAATAATTCCATTGCTTTTTCTTTATATAATAAAATTAATAACAAACTTCTAAATTCTGATTTCGCAAGGGAAAACCATAATAACTATGATTTAATAAAAGCTACTTTAGAAAAACCATCCTTTTTAAATAATTTAAAAAATATGGTTAATGAAAATAATTATAGTTCAAAAGCAGTATTAAATTTAAGTAAAGATATACTTAATTCTATTACAATGGGAAAAAAACCTAAAGATTGGCTTAATTATATATATCAATATGTATTGAGTAAATCCTTCCCTAATTCTATAGAAATTAAGTTAAATAAAACTCACAATGAAGCAGCTAAATTATATCTAAAAATCTTTAGACTAATTCTTGAACATGAAAAAATATCAAATAAAGACTTATTTAATCTTAATTATCCAATCGAGTTCTTAAAACCTAATGAAGAAAGGGATTTGCCAAGCTTTACTGAATATCGTCGCTTTAAAAAAATATATAAAAACAATTATATATATGAAATGATGAAACTTCATCAGGAATTGACTGGACATAATACATTAGATCATATATCAGGAGTCCATTATATTGCTTTACATGTAGCTAGACAATTAAAAGAAATAGGTCTTCCAGTGGATCTTGGAAGAGTTTCAGGTGCAGCTGCAGGTCATGATATTGGTAAATATGGATGTAAAGGACCTGAGCTTAAAAGAGTACCATATTTACATTATTACTATACAGATATATGGTTTAAAAATAATAATATCCCTTATATAGGTCATATAGCAATGAATCATTCTACTTGGGATTTAGAACTTGAAAATCTTCCTTTAGAATCATTAATATTAATATACTCAGACTTTAGAGTTAAAAATAAAATTACAGCTGATAATGAGAAAAAAATGACCATCTTTACATTAAAAGAATCCTTTGAGATAGTTTTAAATAAACTTGATAATGTTAATGAAGCTAAAGAAAAAAGATATAAAAGAGTTTACTCTAAACTTAGAGACTTTGAAGATTATTTAATAAATTTAGGAGTTAATGTGGATTTAACTAATAAAAAGCTTTCTAAAAAACCTAAAAATTATTATTCCCTTATGCAGGGGGAAGATATAATTAATAACTTAAAATTTCTATCTATCAGTCATAATATTCACCTTATGAATGAATTAAGAAGTGAATCTTCATTAAGTTCTATACTTGAGTTAGCTAGAAGTGAAAATGACTGGAAAAAACTTAGAGGGTATCTTCAAGTTTTTGAAGAATACTCAACTTATTTAACCCAAAAGCAAAAGCTAATTACACTTAAATTCCTATATGAACTTCTAATTCATAAAGAAGAAGATATTAGAAAACAATCCGCAGAATTAATAGGTGAACTTATTTCTACCTTTGATGAAGAATATAGAAAAGAAGTTCCTGAGGATGATAATTTAGAACCTCCAGAAACAACAAGTTATGAATTATTAGATAAATATATTAATTTATTTTTATATCCTGATCATAAAATAATAGATGTACACCGAGAATGGATAGGCTATAGTTTAAGAATTATGGTATCTTCTTTATTTTCTAAAGCACCATCTAAACAAAAGAATGAATTTAGACATATTTTACTAAAATACTACGATACAGCCTTTAATGAAGATAAGAATATACATTTTTATCTATTACAATCAATTAAGTATATACCATATTTTAATGCCGAGGATAAATCTTCCTTTAAACTATATACTTTTATATTTAAAGCTTTAGAAAACAATGATTTAGAAATTAGACTTGCAGCCTTAGATAGGGTTTATAATATATTATTTAGAGTTGATGAAAACTCATACTTTTCAAATGAGTTGAAAAATTATCTTAAAAGACATGCAAAATCATCTAATGTAGCGGCTGAGAACTTCTTAAAACTTAAAATAGCAAAAAAAATACGAATCGATAAAAATATATTAGATAAATATATAAACTTTTATAATGAAGATAACAAACAGATATCAGATATATTCTTAAAAAACCTTAAAAGTGCAACTAATTGGGTTAACAAGAAAGTTCACGTGGAATTATTATTAGAACAAGTTATAGATAATCCTGAGAAACAAGGACTCCACACTGCAATGCACTTTTGTAACTTAATAAAGGTAAGTGCAATAGAAAATGTTAGAAATCATGCAGGGGATGCTTTACTTAAAATATTTCCATTTTTATCACTAGACCAAAGAAATGATGTAACAGTTGAATTATTAAGAGCCCTTGAAATTCAAGGTTATCATTTTACAAAATATATACCTAAATATCTAGGTCAACTTATGCTTTATTTACAACCTGGTGAACTTGACGAACTAATAGATGACTTTATTGAAAAAATAAAAAAGGCAAATACCCAAATTGTATTTTTATTACTAAAAACCTTAGGGGTATGTATAGCTAATTATCCAAAATATAAAGACTTATTTACAGAAAGTGAAAAGATCAATAGACAAAGATTAATAAAAATGCTTGGTATATTATTAAATGCAATGGCAAGTTATAATACTCAAGTTAAACAAGAAGCTCTTAGAGTTATAGGAAAAGATATTTTTGCTGCTAGTGAACTTAAAATTAAACAGAAAAAAGATATTTTTAATCTAATAGCTAAAAAAATCTTAACTTTACTATCTGATATTGAAGAAAATGAGCTTTTATTTCTAAGTAACTCTGCTGCACTAAATCATATTTATAGATATATATCAGATTATACCTTCTTTGAAGGGAAAATAGATCTTTCTACAGATAAAAAAATAGCCTTTTTCCCAGGAACTTTTGACCCATTTTCATTAAGTCATAAAGAAATAGCTAAAGAAATTAGAGATCTTGGTTTTGAAGTTTATTTAGCTGTAGATGAATTTTCTTGGTCTAAACGTACTCAACCCCATAAACTAAGAAGAAAAATAATAAGTATGTCTATTGCTAATGAATTAAATATATATCTTTATCCTGAGGATTTACAAATTAATATCGCTAATCCTAAAAAGTTAGCTATATTGAAAAAATCCTTTAAAGATTCTAATATCCATATAGTTGTAGGTAGTGATGTAATATTAAATGCATCATCTTATAGAAAAAAAATTGAAAATAATTCTATTCATAATTTTTCTCATATAGTATTTGACAGAAGAAGTAATAATAAAAATTCTAAAGGTGATAAGAAATTAGAAGAAGCTTTAGAAAATATTAAAGGAAATGTTATTAGATTAACTCTACCTCCTCAATATGAAGATATTTCTTCTACACAAATAAGAAACTATATAGATGAAAATAGAGATATAACAGAACTTATTGATCCTATGGCACAAAGTTATATATATAAACAAGGTATTTATAGAAGAGAGCCTCAGTATAAAACTTTACTTCAGACAAAATCATTAGATGTGGAAGTAATTGATGATATAAAAGAGTCCCTTTTAAAAGATCTTTGTGAACAGTTTTTTGATAATAGTGAAAAGGCATATAATCAATTATTAGATATTAAACATAAATTAAATCCTAGGGTTATTTTAGTAAGGGATATAGAAAATCAAGGTCATATAGTAGGTTTTTCAACCTTCCATTGGGTAAGGTCAAGTATGTTATTTGGACAATTTAATAATAATAATATATCTGAATATATAAGAGAAAATGCCGTGGGAAGAATAATTACTATAGATGGAATATTTATAGACAATAACACAAGATTTGAAAATCTTGAACAAATACTTCTAACAGAAACACTAGCTATTTGTTTAGCAAAGGATTATACCTATGCAATATTTAAAAACGTTATAGAAGATTATTATTCATATGATCTATATGAAACATTAAAACTACAAGGTTTTACTAAATTGCCATATGGAAGTAATTATAATCCAGTTTATGTTGTTAGTATGACAAATCCTTGCACTTTAAATCTTGATTTAGAATCCTTAATAAAAGAACCCTTTATTAGTAATTTAAAGGTTAAAAAAGCTATACAACGTTCAAGAAGAAGACTTCAAAAAGCGTTAACTGACCTATATCCGGGACAATTAGTTTTATCCTTTGATAGGGATATGGTTTATGATAATATGATTGAAAAAATATGTAGAATGAATAATATGCCAGTAGCACAACTTAAGCCAAGAAAATTAGGCTCTAACATGTGTGTACCCTTTGGATCTATACTTAAAGGTCACATAGTACCAAATACAGTAACTAAATCTATGCATACTGAAAAAATGTTTACACCGGATCTAAAATCCTTTGATATTGGTCCTTTTCCCTATTATATGAACTTAGAAAATCAAATAAAAATGATAAAATCATTTAATAGACCGGTAATATTAATTGATGATCTTTTAAATAAGGGTTATAGAATTAAAGCAATCGACCCATTATTAAAACAAGAAAATATTGATGTTAAAAAGATAATTGTTGGTATTTTATCAGGACGAGGCAAAGAATTAATGGATATACAAAACCGTGAGGTTGACTGTGCTTATTTCATCCCTAATCTTAAAGTATGGTTTAATGAAAATTCTTTATATCCATTTATTGGTGGTGATAGTGTTTGGAGGGGATCTTTCCCTAGAAGAAACCTTTTGCCTTCTATAAACTTAATTTTACCCTATGCATCCCCAACTTTTATAAAAAGGACATCTAATAAAGCATTATATAATCTATCAAAGGTATGTATAGATAATTCTATAGATATTTTAAAAACACTAGAAAGAGAATATCAAAATATGCATGAAAGGAACCTAACATTAAGACACCTCGGTGAAGTTATACTTTCTCCTAGATGTCCAGATCATGGAGGTAATATAGATTATGATATTAATCTTAAACCTTCAGAGTATATAAAAAATGATTTAGAGCATCTTAAACGTATGGAAGATATAATTAAAAGAGCTAGGAGCTGATAATTTGTATTTTTATAAATGTGAAGGAGAAGTTTTATTTTCTAAGTTAGAATATAATTTAAATAAAATAACAGAAAAAGAAGCAAAGAAAGCATCTAAACTATATTTTTTAACAAAACTTGACCCATTAGTATCAAGACGGAGTTTCTCCGTCTCTGATACTTCTTTATTAGATATTAAAAATGAAGATATTAATCTTTTAAAAAGAAATTCTACTAAATTATATATACCAGAATGGATTGAAGATTTAATAACTAAAAGGAAGGTTACTTTAATAAACACTAACTATCCTAATTGGAAAGAAGTATTAAAAATAAACTTTCCAAAAAAGTGGAGGGTTAATATATTAGCTTTAGGTGATGTAGGATCTACCCTTTTAACAGGTCTTAAATTACTAGGAAATAAAGATATTAAAGAAATAGGAATATACTCAAGGGATGTAGCAGAAATTAATCGATGGGTTATAGAAATGAATCAAGTTTCACCCCCTTTTGAATATGATAAATATCCACCTGTTAAGGGCTTAAAAAAGGATGAACTATTTGATTGTGATATGTTTGTTTTCTGTGCATCATGTTCAGTCCCAAAGGTAGGTAGTGATGTTAAAGATGTGAGAATGATACAGTTTGAAAGCAATAGTAAAATAATAAAAGAATATGCAAAATTAGCTAGAGAAAAGAATTTTAAAGGTATTTTCTCTGTAGTTTCAGACCCAGTAGATTTGCTTTCAAAGGTTGTATTTTTAGAGAGTAATAAAGATAATAATGATAATTTTGACTTTTATGGTCTAGCACCAGAACAAATCCGTGGATATGGTCTTGGTGTTATGAATACCAGGGCATGTTATTTTGCTAATAAAAATAAAAAAACTAAACATTATATTAATGAAGGAAGAGCCTTTGGTCCCCATGGCGAAGGATTAATTATTGCAAATAGCATCGAAAACTATAATACTGAAATATCAAATTATCTAACTCAAAAAGCTAAAAAAGCAAACATAGAAGTTAGAAAATTAGGTTATAAACCTTATATAGCTCCGGCTTTATCATCTGGAAGTTTTTCTATATTATCAACTATAAATGGATCTTGGCACTACAGTGCCACTTTTATAGGTGGTGTTTTCATGGGAGCTAAAAATAGACTTACTTCTTCTGGTATAGAACTTGAAAGATTAGATTTAGCAGATGATTTAATGGTTAAATTAAAAAATACCTACGAAAGGTTGGAAGAAATAATATGAAAGATATATATTTAATAGCTCCTAGTACACCTTCAAAAACACTAACAAAAATGATAGATAAAGCTATAGGTGATAATAATAAAATATTAATCAAAGATGAATCGGATATAACTAATCTTCAAAATAAAAAATTATTATTTGCTGTAGAAATAAATTCTGCAGGCTATAATATTTCCCTTGCTAAAATATTTACTAAGCTTACTACTATGGGGTATGATTCCTTATTAGGTTCATCAGCAGCACTATTAACCCACAGTGAAAGTGATCTATATACTAAAACGATGGCCCAGGAAGTAATATTTAAAGCTAATCAACTAGGATGTAGATTTATTGGGAGACCTTTAGTTGAAGCAATAGGTAACTTAAGAAACTTTTTAACTATGCAAAAGGTTATTGATAAGCCTTTAATGGATGTTTGCTTAGAGTGCAGTGAAAGCCTTGGAAAACGTTTAATAGAAGATGAGCCTAAAACTATAAAAAATCCACAAATCCTAGTACTTCATGCTAGTAATAGAAAAACTTCAAATACATTAATGCTTTGGGATATGATACATAAACATTTAACTAATTATGATATAAAGGAAATACATATAGAAAATGGTACTGTTCTTGATTGTATAGGTTGTCCTTATACAACATGTAAACACTATGGTGAAGATACTAGTTGTTTTTATGGAGGAATAATGGTCGAAGAAGTCTATCCTGCTATACTTAAATCCGATGCTATTATATGGATATGTCCTAACTATAATGACGCTATATCAGCAAACCTTACAGCTGTTATTAATAGATTAACAGCTTTATTTAGAAAAACAAGGTTTTTTAATAAAACTCTCTTTAGTATAATTGTTTCGGGTAATTCTGGAAGCGACGCTGTTGCAAAACAGCTTATAAGTGCTCTAAATATGAATAAAACCTTTAGGTTACCTCCATACTTTTCTATTATGTCCACTGCTAACGATAAGGGTGCTATTTTAGATGTTTCTGAAATAGAAAAAAAGGCTAAAGCCTTCGCTAAAAATATATCTAAAGAAATAAAAGCGTAAAACTAAAAATTTAAAACAGTGACTAATTTGTCACTGTTTTTTTAATGCTTTTATTAATATTTTTATTTAAAAGATAATATTTTATTTTAACAATTTATTGAGTCAGTTTTTGTACATTGTACTTTTTTCCTAACCGCTTTAATCTTTTATTGAAATTTTTCAGTTTTAAGAAATCCCCTTCATTTTGGAGTTTGAAAAATTCTTCCCTTATTTCCTCTATCTCATTAACCTTTCCTGAAAAATATAAGTTTTGTATATTTTTTAGTATTTCAGCTACTAAAGTAGATTTTGCTTGGAAAATCTCTTGTGCTTCCATTATCTCATTTCTTATTTCTGACATCTCTTTATCTAACCTAAAAGCCGCTTCTGCAGCATTTTTTAATCTTAGTCTGATATCATCTGGTATGCTATGCTTATACTTATAATTTAGTGAATGTTCTATTGTAGCCCAAAAATTCATAGCTAAAGTTCTTATTTGAATTTCTGCTAATATTTCTTTTTCTCCAAAGGCTGTATGTACAGAATATTTAATTATAATATGATAACTTCTATAGCCACTTTCTTTAATATTTTTTATGTAGTCTCTTTCTTCTACTATTTTTATATCTTTTCCATCTCTACTTCTTATTAATTTTACTACTTTATCAATATCTTCAACAAATTGACACATTATCCTAATACCTGCGATATCCTCAATTTCCTCTTCTATCTTATCTAAGGATACACTCCTTTTCTTTGCTTTATCAATAATGCTTGTTATTTTTTTCACTCTTCCAGTAACAAACTCTATGGGTGAATATTCAT
The DNA here is from genome assembly GCA_009711765.1 of Bacillota bacterium. Lineage (GTDB taxonomy): Bacteria > Bacillota > Clostridia > Tissierellales > MES13 > MES13. Next base: position 10,131 of record VEND01000106.1, read on the forward strand.
CTAATCTTCTATATTCATTTCTTATACTTTTAAATTTAATCTTTAATTCCTCAACAGCCTGTTCATAAGCTATAAGAACCTCTTTCCAATCTTTAATCATTTACTCCCACCTTCTTTACTTTATAATAAAAGACTCTAAATTATTTATTCTATTTAAAATAATAAATTCCTTTATATAATGTTAAATTATATCCATATACCTATTACCCTACTATATAGTATATAAAAGTATTTTTTTATTATCACTTTAATGTATATAAATAATTTGATATTATATTGACAAGTTAATTTTTTTAAAAAAGAATATAAAAATATTTAAAAATACTTTAACTAATAATAAGTATAATGAAACTATTTAAAGTAACCTAGTTTCCTTTAAATATTAATAATTCTTTTAAACATAACAAAATAAGATTTTATTAAAGGATTTAAGTTTATTTTATAGAATTTATTTAAGTAAACACATCAAAGGGAGTGATAAAATGTATCTAGCGACTTTCAATTATAATGATAGCCAAAAAATAGGTGTTTTAACAAAGGAGAAATCTTTTATAATACCTATGGATGAAATATTTAAAAAATTAAAAAGAAATACTCCTAAGAACATGACTGATTTTATAGAAAATTTTGATGATAATTTATTAAAGGAAATCTCTAGTATTATAGAAAACAAAGATTTATTAAAAATATCTATCAATGATGTGGATATAAAAGCTCCCATACCATATCCAAAGAAAAATATCATATGTTTAGGTAAAAACTACCTAGATCATGTTGAAGAAATAAAAGGATTAACAACAAAGGAAACTTCTATACCAAAATTACCTATTTATTTTTCTAAAATAGCTAACCCTTGTATAGGTCAATATGACTTAATTAGAAATCATTCTAACATTACAAATCATATAGATTATGAAGTTGAATTAGCTATTATTATAGGAAAAAAAGGTAGTAATATAAAAAGAAGTGAAGTTAAAGATTATATCTTTGGATTTAGTATTGCTAATGATATTACAGCAAGAAACCTTCAAAAGGAACATATACAATGGCTTAGAGGTAAAAGTTTAGATACCTTTTGTCCTATGGGACCTTACTTAGTGCATAAAAGTGTTATTCCTTTTCCTGTTGAATTAAATATAGAGTGTAAAGTAAACGGAGAGATACGTCAAAGTTCTAATACAAAGAATATGATATTTAATATTCCTTATATAGTAAGTGATATATCAAAGGGTATAACATTAGAACCAGGGGATATAATATTAACCGGTACCCCCTCTGGTGTAGGTCTAGGCTTTAAACCGCCTAAATACTTAAAATCTGGAGATACAGTGGAATGCAATATTGAAAAAATCGGAACTTTAGTAAATAAAGTTAAATAGTAAAAGTCTTGGCTTTTAGCCAAGACTTTTTTTATTAAAATAATCCAGTTATCTCTCCATCTTTAGTAACATCCATATTATTTGCTGCAGGAACCTTTGGAAGTCCTGGCATTGTCATTATGTCACCTGTTAATGCAACTAAAAATTTAGCTCCAGCTGATACATTAACTCCTCTTACTGTAACTCTAAATCCAACTGGTCTTCCCTTTAATGAAGGATCATCGGATAATGAAGATTGTGTTTTTGCCATACATATTGGCATTTTATCTA
>VEND01000002.1 GCA_009711765.1 Bacillota bacterium
TGAAAGTTTTAGGGAAATTAATTAGTTTTTATATGTTGTAAATATAAGAAATGCAAGTCTTATATTGAGAGTATAAAAAAAGTTAATGTACCTAAGAACCCCCTGCCTTTAGGCATGGGAGTGTCAGAAAATTTCTTCAGACATCTTCTTTAAATAGTTTATATGTGTCTATAGGTTTTATTTGTTTGTTAATTCTATCCATTGTTCTATGGAATTATAAGACTAGAAAAGAAAAAAAAGTATTACTTGGAAAAGATGAAGAAATTCAGCTGAAAAAAAGTACATTAAATAATTAGGATTTATTTCTTTGTTAGGATTATTATTAATGAGTTTTCCTTTGATAGATACAAAGGATATAAAAATATCTAATGGATATGAATTATTATGTGAAACTAGTTTAAATGATATTGAAGGAGAAGAGTTGGAATTATGTAAATTTGGGTTAGAAAAATCAGAAAAGGTAAAAATTTTAATTATAAGTAAAGAGCTAAAGAGTGATTTATTTCATATAACTTTAGAAGGAGGATCTAAGGAATTTAAGAAGACTTTTTTTATTGTGAAGCTTACTCTGGACCTTTTAGATATAATGAGGGACTAAATTTAGTAAAGGATGAATATAAGTTTATGTTAAATACATTTAATAGCACTGGAAAGTTATATATTTATATAAAAAGATATAAAATTTGTTATTTTATATTTTAAAGGTGATTATTTTAGATTGATAAAGATTTAATAAAAATTAGATTAACAGTTACTGCATACAATCTTAGAGAAAAACAAAAAAACTTTAATTATTTTTTAATGAAGCTCCCTAAATTAGGGAGCTTTTTAAATTAATCTTCTTAAAATTATCTAAGCCAAAATTAAAATAAAAGTATCCTATAAAAAATAGATAGTAAGCTAATGGAATAAGTATTTAAATATTAGTAAAAAATAAATTATGTAATTAAAAGGAGGAGCTATAATGAAACCTTTTATACCTTTAAGGGTTTATTATGAAGAAGTAGTAAAAGAATATAAACAAGGAAAAAATCTATTAAAAAAATATGAAGATATGGATATACCTCTTAAACCTATAAAAGCCCACCATAAAATTGAAGAATTAAGACAACGACCCAATAAGGAATTTACTAAAATGAAGAAATATTTAATCTTAGGCACTAGAAAAACTATTAGAATAACACCTAATGATAAAAGTGCAGATTTTATTGTACCTTTTACCTCTAGTGGTTGTACTGCTTCATGTCTTTATTGTTATTTAGTTTGTCATTTTAATACTAACTCTTACCTTAGAGTATATATGAATCGAGATGAAATGATAAAGAAAGTAAAGAGAAAGATTAAAAAAGTCAAAGAACATAAGGTTTATGAATTAGGATGCAATTCAGATATGGTTCTTGAAAATACAATTACAGGAAACTTAAAATGGGTTATTGAGGAGTTTGGGAAACTAGAAAATGCAACAGCTACCTTTGCAACGAAGTTTGATTTTGTAGATGATTTATTAACTGCTAAGCATAACGGACACACTCAAATGCGTATTTCAATTAATCCAAAAGAGATTATAAGAAAAGTGGAACTTGGTACAAGTAGTTTTAAAAAAAGGATTAATGCAGCTAATAAAATGTTCAAAGCAGGATATAAAATAGGATTAAATATCGCTCCGGTAATTTTAGAAGATGGATGGGAAGTAATGTATGAAAATATGTTCATGGAAGTAAATAAGCTTTTATTACCAAAACTAAAGAAGCAATTGTTTATAGAGGTAATATTTATGACATATGGAGTATCTAATTATTATATTAATACAGAAAGTATGCCTAAAGCAGTGAATTTATTAGACAAAGGTAAGATGAGGCCAAAGGGAATAGGTAAATATACATATCGTAATAAATATAGAAACCCTGCTGAGAAAATTATTAGAGGATATATTAATAAATATTTACCAGAGGCTAGCATAAGTTATATTGTTTAATATAGATAAGTTTAAATGTTAATAAAATTAAATTTATTAAATAAGTCCTGTATCGAATAAGACTCATTTAATTTCCTTAACAATCTTTATAGATGAAATCGTAGAATCCACTGCTTTTTTTGCTTTGGCTTTTATATTATTTAATATGTTTTAAATGTGGTCAAGTTGAAAATAATAAGTTAAATTGTAATACAGACTTTTTTAATAGTAATTATACTAATCAGGGTAAATTTATAAATTGAGACAACCCTATAGACACTTAGTAGGAACATTAATAGTACTTAGATTAAACTATATAATGTATATCGATAAAATGACTTAAAATCGGTTTAATATTAATAATTAAAACTATCCCCTATAGAATTATTAATATTTTTCTATAGAGGATAGTATATTTATTGATTTAACTTATTTAGCTTGCTTTTTTTTCTAAAAGTTCATCTTTATATTCAATTTTTCTACTTTGTTCTTTAGCCATTATTTTAGCAACCTTTGGGGCTAACCAAACCATTGGTAAAAGTATAAGGGAAACAGGAACTGCTGTTACAACAATAAAGGATTGTAAAGAAGCAACACTTCCCTCGCCTATTCTAAGAAGGATTGCAGCAACAAATCCCATAACAAGGGCCCAAAATACTCTAAGACTTCCTTTAGGATTATCACTACCTGTAATAGCCATGGATATAGTATAAGCCATAGAATCACATGTTGTAGCCACAAAGGAAACAGTTACAAATAAAAATGCTGTTGCCATAAAAAAGCCCATTGGTAGTTGCTGGGTAATTGCAAGCATTGCTGCAGGCATACCTGCACTATTTAAAGCATTAGAAATGGCTCCTGGGGTCTGCATTTCATAAAATATACCTGAACCACCTATAACTGTGAACCAAAAGTTTGTAACAAGAGGTGCAATTACTGCAACTGCAATAAATAATTCTCTTAAAGTTCTTCCCCTTGAAATACGACTTATAAAAATAGCCATCATTGGGCCATATCCGATAAACCATCCCCAGAAAAAGACAGTCCATGATGAAAGCCAGCTTTTATCTCCACGATAAAGACCCATTTTCAAGAAATCCTGTACATAAACTGCTGTAGTACTTAAAAATGAATCAAAAATAAATCTACCAGGACCTAAAAATACCATAGCTATAACTAATATAAATGTAAGAATAATATTAAACCTACTTAATATTTGAATACCTTTATCAATACCAGATGCAGCTGAAATGGCTGCTACTGTTACAAGGCCAAAAACAATTAGTAATTGTGTTTGATAGATATTTGGAATGTTAAAAAGACTATCAAGACCATATGCTGCCTGTAACCCAAGAAAACCTATTGGTCCTATTGTACCTGCAGCAACTGCAATAACTGAAAATGAATCTACAAGTGTTCCTAATAAACTATTTTTCATTATTTTTTCACCGAAAATAGGATAAAGGAGTGTACGGGGTTTAAGAGGCATACCCTTATTATAGTGTCCATACATTAAAACTACACAGCTTAGTGTTCCTAAAATAGCCCAAGCAAGGAAACCCCAATGTATGAAGGATTGAGATAATGCAGGTATTACAGCACTCTTTGTCGCTGAATTAATACCATCAAATGATGGTGGAGCAGACATAAAATGATATATAGGTTCAGCTGCTGCCCAAAAAACACCACCTCCAGCAAGAAGTGTACACATTATAATTGCTATCCATCTAAAAGTACTCATCTCAGGAGAACTAAGATTACCAAGACGAATATTTCCCAAACTAGATACTGCCATTCCGATTGCAACAAAAAAAGTAACAAGCATTAAAACTTGCCAAAACGCTCCAAAATACTTGGCTGAAAAGTCAAAGCAATAAGTTACAACTTCGCTAACAAGGTTAGCATTAATTAAAGAAGTTAGTACAAATAGGACTAAAAGTCCACCACTTATCATTAAGACGGGCCAATCAATTTTATTTTCAAAATTCAAATAATAACCTCCTAGATTTTAACATCTTAAAAGATGTTTTAGTTTTTATAAAATTCGAACACACAGTTAACAACTTTATCATAAAAAAGATTAAATTCCAAAGAAAAAGAGGATATTTTTTTAGGCAAACGAATTCCTTTTAAAAATTGTAAGTTTAGACTTATAATTTAAGGGCTATATATAAGAAAAAAGTTTGATAATAATAATTAAATGTTTTATAATTTTATTAAATTATAAAACATTTAACTATAAATATATTAAAAAGAAGAAAGGGATATAATAAATAAAAGGTTAAACTATTATTTATTAAGTTTATGTAAAAGAGGTGTATTATGCCAAAAATATTTATAATAGAAGATGACAAAAAAATAAGAGAAGAGCTTTCTATTTTATTAGAAAGATATGATTATGATTGTAGTTTTAGTGATGATTTTAAAAATATAATAGATATTGTAATAAAGACTAACCCAGATCTTGTTTTACTTGATATTAATCTTCCTTATTTTGATGGTTACCATATATGTAAAGAAATTAGAAAGGTATCAAATATACCAATTATTGTTGTAACAAGTAGAGATACAGATTTAGATGAACTTATGAGTATAAACTTAGGTGCAGATGACTTTATAAAAAAACCATATAATCCACAAATCTTGCTTGCAAGGATAAAATCTGTTTTAAGTAGATATACAGAACAAAATACCTCTGAAAAATTAGAGTATAAGGGAATTACCCTTGATATATCTAAAGGTAAGGTCTTATACAATGATAAAGAAACAGAACTTACAAAAAATGAATTTAGAATACTTCATTTGCTTATAAAACAAAGCGGTAAGATTATTTCCCGTAATGAGATTATGAATGAACTTTGGCAAAGTGATCAGTTTGTGGACGATAATACACTTACAGTAAATATTGCAAGACTTCGGGATAAACTTAAAAATATTGGGATCAAAAATTTTATAATAACTAAAAGAGGTCAGGGGTATATTGTATTATGAAAATAATAGATTTTTTAAAGGATAAAGGAATTTTTATTATAATAGTATTATTTATTACTGCATTTCAAGCAGTAATTTTATGGGCTTTTAATTTAAATATATACCTTATAACTATAATTATAGCAATAAATATATTCGGTATAATTGCTCTTTTAAGTTATGAATATATGAAAAAAAGACGTTTCTATAATAATATTGTCACAAATATTGAAAATCTTGATAGAAAACACCTTTTATCAGAAATGGTTTTTAGACCAAATTTCATAGAGGGTGAAATTTTTTATGATGTTTTAAAACTTGCTAATAAATCAATGAATGATGAGATTTTAAAATATAAACTTTTATCAAAAGAATATAAAGAATATATTGAAACTTGGGTACATGAGGTTAAAACTCCAATAGCATCAAGTAGACTAATTATTGAAAATAATAAAAATGAAATTACTGAAAATTTATTAGAAGAAATCGAAAAAATTGATAAATTTGTTGAACAAGCCCTTTATTATTCAAAGATTAGTAATCTTGAAAATGATTATATAATTAAACAAGTAAAATTAGAATATATAGTTAATGAAACGATAAAAAAACATTCAAAAGTACTTATAGATAATAAAGCAAAGATTATTAAAAATAACCTTGACTTTATAGTGTTTGCTGATTTAAAGTGGATTAAATTTGTTCTAAATCAGATTATAGAAAATTCAATTAAATATAAAAAGGAAGAGTTCACCCTTGAATTTATTGCTAAAGAAGAGGGAAGTAAGGTGATACTTTCAATAAAAGATAATGGGATAGGTATTAGTAATAAAGATATTGATAAAGTATTTAAAAAAGGCTTTACAGGTGAGAATGGACGTAAAATTAAAAAATCAACAGGAATAGGGCTTTATCTTTGTTATAAATTATGTAAAAAAATGGGCCTTTTAATAGATATTAAATCAGATATTAATATAGGAACAACGGTAAATATTACATTTCCCAAGAATAAAATGATTAATTTTGAAGAATCGTAGGAATACGGTTCTTTATTTTTTAGCTTTCAAAAATGTAAGATAAACGTAAGTTAAATCGATGTTTGCTAATAATTTTTATTTGTATAATAAGTATATAAACAGAAAATTATATATTATTTAGAAAGTGAGGTTTTATAAATGAAAAATGTTTTACAAGTTGAAAATATAGAGAAATATTATGGGAATAAAAAATATATGACAAAAGCACTTAATAATGTGAGCTTTTCAGTAGATAGTGGAGAATTTGTTGGGATTATGGGGGCAAGTGGTAGTGGAAAAACGACTCTTCTTAACTGTGTATCTACGATAGATACTGTTACTTCTGGAAATATCTATATAGATGAAGTTGATATTACCATATCTAAAAGTAAAGAATTATCAAAATTTAGACGAGAACAGCTTGGGTTTATTTTTCAAGACTATAATCTTTTAGATACTCTTACAGCATATGAAAATATTGCTATTGCACTAACTATGATAAAATACCCTGCCAAGAAGATAGATAAAAAGGTTTTATCTATAGCAGAAAAATTAGAGATAACAGATGTTTTAAAAAAATATCCATACCAGATGTCAGGAGGACAAAAACAAAGGGTGGCATCTGCTAGAGCTATGGTAACTGAACCAAAACTTATATTAGCAGATGAGCCAACAGGTGCACTAGATTCAAAATCCTCAAGGGTATTACTAGAAAGTTTTAAGAAATTAAATATTGAAGAAAAAGCTACTATTTTAATGGTAACCCATGATGCCTTTACTGCAAGTTATTCAAAAAGAATTCTATTTTTAAAAGATGGTGAGATTTTTACAGAGCTAATCCGTGGAAATGATACAAGAAAAGAATTTTTTAATAGAATTATTGATGTTGTAACGCTTTTAGGAGGCGATAACAATGATGTTATCTAAACTTGCAATGGGTAATGTTAAAAAGAGTTTTAAGGATTATACTATATATTTTTTAACCCTTGTTTTTGCTGTATGTATATTTTATATGTTTAATTCTATAGAATCTCAACAGGAATTAATGAAGGTAACTAGCATGGAACATGATGCTATGAATTTTCTTTCAGAGGTTCTTTCCTATATGTCGGTATTTGTATCAGTGGTATTAGGATTTTTAATAGTTTATGCTAATAATTTTTTAATAAAACGAAGGAAAAAAGAACTAGGAATATATATGACTTTAGGAATGGAAAAGAGAAAAATATCTACTATTTTAATGATGGAAACATTTTTTATAGGATTATTTGCCCTTTTAATTGGTTTAATAGCAGGAGTATTTTCATCCCAGCTTATGTCAATATTTACAGCTAAAATGTTTGAAGTTGATATGACTGATTTTAAATTTATATTTTCTATAAAAGCAACTATAAAGTCACTATTATATTTTGGAATAATTTTTTCAGTAGTTATGGTATTTAATGTTATATCGGTTACTAGGTGTAAACTTATTAATTTATTATATGCAGAGAATAAAAATGAGATGCTCAAAACTAAGAATATAAAAGTGTCACTAATTTTATTTTTACTATCGGTTGTAAGTCTTTTGGTATCATATTATTTAATTTTAACAAATGGGATGATTAATATAAACATATATTTTACACTTAGCCTTATATTTGGTTTAATTGGAACATTTCTATTTTTTATGTCATTATCAGGTTTTTTGATAAAATTTGCTCAAAGAAATAAAGAGTTTTATTTTAAAAATCTTAATATGTTTGTATTAAAACAGATAAATAGTAAGATTAATACAACTTATATTTCTATGAGTGTAATATGTATAGCATTACTTTTATCTATAGGAGCATTATCAAGTGGTATGAGTCTTCAAAATATACTTTCAAAAGGATTGAAGGAAAAAACCCCCTATGATAATAGCTTTTTTAATTATAAAGGGGTAGAAAAAGACATATATAAAGGGATAAATAAGATATATCCCCTTGGGGATAAAGTAAAAAATTATGAACAGCATAATATATATTTATCTAATGAAAAATATGATACTTTATTATCACCTGAGTACAAAGATTCGAAGTATAATAATATGGGAAATAGTAAAATACATTTAATTAGTCTTACAGATTATAATGAGATTCTTAATATTCAAGGTAAGAAACCTATTAATCTTGAAAAAAATGAATATGCCTTAACTTGTAATAATAAAGAAATAAAAAAGTATTTAGGACATATTATAGATGAAAAAAAGCAAATAACAATTTCTAATAAAAAATTAAATTTAGGAATAAATAATTTATTAGATACAGTATTTGAAAATAGTATAGTATATTCTAATATGGGAACAGTAGTTGTAAATGAAGAAGTTTTAAAAGGACTTGATATAAGGAAATCAACACTTAATATTAAATATAAAGATTTAGTTGATAAAGAGAAGTTTGATAAAGATATAAAAGAAATATTTTATAAAAGACATAAAGAAATTAATATGCCTTTTAACTATAACGTATCAAAATATCAAATGTATCTAGAATCAGTATCTACAAAAACTTTAGTAACTTTCATTGGAATTTATCTTGGATTTGTATTTTTAGTAGCCTGTGTTGCTATTTTAGCATTACAACAACTTTCACAAGCAGCAGATAATAAAAAAAGATATGATTTGTTAAAAAAAATAGGTGTAGAGAAATCTATGGTTAATAAGGCTTTATTTACACAAATTATTATTTATTTTCTAATGCCCCTTGGACTTGCTATTATCCATTCAATTGTAGGATTATCGGCGGTAAATGATATTATTAAAGTATTTGGTAAAGTAGATTTATGGTATAGCATTCTTATAACTGTAGGATTTTTTGTAGTTATTTATGGTGGATATTTTATAGCTACTTATATTGGTTGTAAGAATATAATCTTAAAAAGTGATTAGGAGATGTAAAATGAAGAAAGTAAGTGGACTTTTAATATTAGTTATTTTAATGATAAGTTTAAGTAGCTGTACTTCTACAGTGGAGACTAAAAAGAAAGAAGAGAAATTATATACTATTAGCGGTAAAGAGTTTGTTTGTAATGAAAATACCTTTTTAGATTATGAAATAGGTTTTGGTATTATGTATCCTAAATTTTTTAATAACCTAAGGAATAATAGTAAAATAGGTGCAACGGTTCTAGGATCTGAAGGAGTGATATTTGAATATAGAACTAAGGCAATAGAAGAATTTTTTACAAGTCTTGATAATTTATCAGATGAAGAAATGAAAAAAAAATATAAAGAACTAGATAAATATGAAATAGAAATATTTGGAGTATTTAAAGAGGTTGCAGATAAAAATTTTAAGGTTGAAGATTATAATAGTGATTTTAATAATATTGAGTATATAGGACAAGTAGATGGCTATAAGTATTATTTTGCTTACAATTATAATTTTAAAGATAATATACTAACAAAAGAAGAAAGAGAAGATGTTAATAAAATTATTGATAGGTTAGATAATATAAAAAATAATATATGTATTTTTGGTAAAAATAATAAGGAAGGATACTGTTTATAATATAAAACAAAGATGGATATTACTGAAAAATTATAAGTATATCCATCTTCGATATTTTATTTAATTAGAAAATGATGTATTTGTTACTTTTAAAGCCATACTAACTGCATTATATACTAAAACTGTAACAAAAATATTAGATATAGATGTAGGAATAATAACTGTAAAAAATAATACACTAAATGGTACTGGTAATCCTGTTAAAAGAAAAGCAGTAGATAAAAATACTGTACCACTTATTAAAGTACCAATAAAAGCTATAATTCCTACTGAGATTGTATTAAAATAAAATTTACTTGAAATAGTCACCAGTAGATATACTATAAAACAAGTTATTAGTTTATCTATTATATTAGGAATCTGGCCTCCTGGGAATGTAGTAGTCATAGCAGTAATTATCCCACCTAATAGTGCTGTTAATAAAGCATTTTTAAAACTTCTATTTATAAAAAGTGAAACGAATATGAAAGAAAGCATTAAATCAAATTTCATACTACCTAGTGCTCCTGGTATTATTTGATGAAGAATAAAACCTATAGCTAAAAGTAATGCTGTTAAAATATTTTTTCTTAATTCCATTGAAAATCTCTCCTTTAAATGTTTTTTATAATTCCAATGACTTTTCTCATCATCTATTCAGATCATATTCATCCCTCCCTACATTTGATAAATTATTAAATTGAGCATAAAAAAATCCCTTCATCCTAAAAGGGACGAAAGGTTAAATTCGCGGTACCACCCAAATTAAATAGTAAAACTATTTCACTTTATAGATACGGAGTATAAACTCGATATCCTGTTTCTATAATGGGAAACACCCAGCGGAGGCTAATCTTTTAATAAATTTTACCTAGCTTCTTACAGGCCCATTCATTAGAAATATGGTATCGGACTTCCACCAACTCCGATTCGCTATAACCTTAAATTCTAACTACTTCTCCTGGTCAAAGAATTTAATATTATATTTTAAAATAGTTTAACACAGTAAAGATATAAAGTAAAGTATTTTTACAAAATTATATATTTTTTTGTGGGAATATATTTAATATAAAAGAAAAAGTATTAGAAAATACAGGATTAGTTTATAATATAGTATATATTGTAAGTAATATATTTTTAAAGTATAATAATATTGGAGAGTATTAAAAAGGAGTTGATCTTATGAGGTGTTTAGTTTGTGGAATGAAGGTTAATACTAAAAATTTTGATTTAAATAAATATTCTTTTATTAAAGGAAATGAAAAGGAAAATATAATATATTGCCCATTTTGTGGAGCTCATAAAATATATTTTGATCAAAAGGATGAAGTTTATAGTGTTAATAAAGAAAAATTAGATAAACAGAGTTTAAAAATTTTAGATATGGCTATGAAATTAGAAGTTTTTAATGGTGAGTTTTATAAAGAAGCTAGTAAATTAGCAAAAACAGAAAGAGTCAGTAAAATTTTTAAAGATTTAAGTAATATTGAATTTATGCATGCAAAGGTGCATAAAAGATTAGGAGGGTTTAGTAAGTTACCTAAGCTTAATAAACCAGATTATACTAGACATGATACCGATAGGAAACTTTTAGATGTTGCTAAAGATCGTGAAAAACATGCTATTAATTTTTATAAGAAATATGAAGAAAAAATATCTAGTGAAATAATTTTAAAAATATTTAAAGCTTTAACAGATGTAGAAAAACAGCATATCGAAATAACTGAAAAGGATGTTTAGAAAACATCCTTTTAACTTTATCTAAAAGAAAACCAATCAAATATCAATATGAGTAAAATACCTAAAAACACTAAGTTTTCATCAATGCCTTTTTTTAAAAAACAAAACATAAAAAAACCTCCATATTTGCTAATACTCTATTATATTTAAAAAATAATATTATTGTTACCGTTAATGGGTATTAAGATAATAAATGTAATTTAAAATACATAGTGTAAAACAAGTAAATTATGGTAATATTTATAATATGTCTTGTAATAAAAAAGCAACCTGGTAATATGTCAAGGAGAATTTTTAAAAGAAAGTAAAAGAAGTGATTAAAAAAGGGTAACTTTAATAGAACCTAGGTTTTTTAGCAAAAAAACAGGTTTAAATTAAGAGTATATTTTAT
>VEND01000082.1 GCA_009711765.1 Bacillota bacterium
TGTCAGAATTGTGATGGGTTAATGGAACCTATACACTACAAAAGTGTACACGGAATAACTTATAACATTGACGATTAGTGAAGAGCCAAGAATAAGCGGCGAAATCATTTAATCGCCGCCTTTTTTATTCTGGTAGCATAATAAATCTTATAATAAATAATACAGCTAGTATATAGACTATAGGATGGACTTCTTTATATCTTTTTGTACTGATTTTCATTATTGGATAAAATATAACTCCTGCTGCTACGCCATTAGCTATACTATAACTAAATGGCATCATAGCTATAGTAAAAAATGCTGGTAAAGCTTCAGTGAAATCTTCAAAATCAACCTTAGTTATAGATGACATCATAAGTACACCTACTATAATAAGTGCCGGGGCTGTTGCTTCTTTAGGTACTATACCTACTAGACCAGAGAAAAATAAAGATAAGAAAAATAATATACCTACTACACAGGTCATTAAACCTGTCCTTCCACCTTCTGCTATACCTGCTGTGGATTCTACTACTGTTGCTAGTGTAGGTGTTCCAAGGGTTGCTCCAAATGTGGTAGCTGTTGCATCACATAATAAAGCTTTATTCATATTTTTTACTTTTCCCTTTTCATTTATTAAATCTGCCTTTTGTGCTGTGCCAACTAATGTGCCTATGGTATCGAATAAGTCAACTAAACTAAATGTTAAAATAACCATTAAGATACTTATTAAAGCACTTAATAAATTAGTACTATCACTTCCTAAAAGTCCTTTAAAATCAAAGGCTAAGAATGTTGGCTCTAAAGATGGAGGCATACTTAAAAACTTAATATCACTTATATCTGTTATTCCCATGGGAATTCCTATTATAGTAGTAATTATAATTCCTATTAGTATTGATCCTCTCACTTTCCTTGCCATTAAAATTGCTATTATTGTTATACCTATTAAAGTTAATATTACTTTAGAATTTGTAAAGTTACCAAATTTCACTAAAGTACCTTGACTAGCAACAACTATTCCTCCACTTTTTAAACCAATTAGTGAAATAAATAAACCTATTCCTGCTGATATAGCCGTTTTTAAATTTTTAGGTAATGCATCAACTATCTTTTCTCTTATTGATGTAAGGGTAATAATTATAAAAAGTATTCCTGAAATAAAGACTGCAGTTAAAGCTTGATTCCAACTATATCCTAGATTCATACATACACTATAGCTAAAAAATGCAACAAGACCCATGCCTGGTGCTAAAGCAAAGGGTAGGTTTGCATATATCCCCATAAAAATACTTCCTATGCCTGAAGCAACGCATACTGCCGTAAATACTGAACCTATAATAGGATCATTTAATGAATTAAATATAGCTGCACCATCTCCTATAATACCTTGAGCATTCATACCACCGAATTTAAGAATATTAGGAATTACAAGTATCATATAAGCCATTGTAATAAAAGCTGTAAATCCTGCGAGAATCTCTGTTTTAATAGTTGTGTTATTCTTTTCTAATTTAAAATGTGATTTTAATAATGATTTCAAAATATGATTCCTCCTTGTAATAACTTATAACCTATGATTAAATAAAAAAATTCTGTAATTAGATTAGGGATTTTTCCCAAATATTAATCTAACTACAGAATTTACACTAGTTAATGTCACGTTTTAATATGTAAAAAATATGACTAGTATCAACCCAAAGTTAGAAAGTTATTGGCTTTCTTGTAGAGACTCCTGAACCATATTATCAGGATTATATGGTGTTTCAATATTTTTTTATAAGTTATAAAATCTATTTTTTTTGTAAGTCTTAAAATTTGCACAAGAAATATAATAACCGATATTTCTACATAAGTCAACAAATTTTTCATGTAAAATATAGCCTGTTATAAAGAGTATTAAAATTGATGCATAGATTTATTTTTTAAAAAATGTTAAAACACTAATTTATTCTTGAAATATAATAAACAAAAAGATATAATGTTTATAATAAAACAAACAAAAATAAATAAAGTTTAAAATAGGAGGGGTAAAATGGGGAAGCTTAAAAATTTTTTAGATGAAAAGAAAAGAGTAAAACAATGGCCTGCAAAACATAGCTTAAAGATAGAGGTTGTAAAATATATAGCTTCTAAATTTGAAAAAGGCATAGTTTATACTGAAAAGGAAGTTAATGAAATAATTAATCAGTGGCATACTTATGGGGATTACTTTATGATTAGAAGAGCTATGATTGAATATAAGCTAATGGATCGTAAAAAGGATGGGTCAAAGTATTGGAAACTGGAGGATAGAAATGAATAAAGTTGACTTAAGATTATTATCTGAATATGGAGAAACTAAAAACTTATTTATAAAAGATTCAGAAATAGAAGAATGTAGAGACTTACAGGATATATGTAATTTATGGAATAAAGATGATAAGGAGTATGTAGAAGGTGAGAAATTTAAAGATAAGTATATTGAAAAGTGTATTAAAGAAGGAGATTTGCCCCCTATAAAGGGTGCTAAGGTTGAGTTTTATAAAATAAAATCTATTTATTTAAAGGACAATGAAAAATTAATAGGTTTTTTAGAAGTATATCATGGATATCCTTCCTTGAATTCTTTTTTTTTAAGTACGTTTGTAATAAATCCTAAATATCAAAAGAATGGATATGCACAGGAAGTAATTGAATATATTTCAAAGGAAGTTAAAAATTTAGATTATGAAAGGATTTGTATTGGGGTATATTTAAAGAATTGGAAGGCACTTAGGTTTTGGACTAAAGCAGGATTTGATAAAATATTAGGTATATATGGAGATAAAAATTATAGTGAAAATACATATGCTTTCATAGGTTTAGAAAAACGGTTAGTTTAAGGAAATAAAAGAGATAAACGTCTAAGACGATTATCTCTTTTATTAAATACTATTAAATCCATGTATAGTTTAAAATGATATAAAAAAGATAGATACTAAAGAGTAGAAAACCTTCCTTTTTAGTAATCTCCTCATTTTCACCTCTTGAAAATAATCTAAAGGAAATTAGGATAATTAACATTGTTGGGATTTGTAGTTTATAAAAGTTAATTGGAACATTAAGTCCTCCTTTAGTTACTAAAGCAGCACCTCCAACTACAAATAATACATTTAAAATATCAGCACCTACAATATTACCAACAGCAAGCTCTCCATGGCCTTTTTTCACAGCAGTAATAGCAGTTACTAACTCAGGTAGACTTGTTCCAAAGGCAATTAATGTTGCAGCAATAATACTTTCAGGAATTCCTATACGAATTGCTGTAATCTCAACAGTCGGTATTAATAGTTTTGATGATCCTATAACTAAAACTATGCCTAAAATTAGTTTTAAAATTTGAGTTAAAGGACTTTTATCTTCCTTTAAAATATCTTCACAATAAGCAATTTCTTCACTAGTTTGTATATCTTTAGATTCTTTTAAGTTTTTACTCCATTTAATTGACATATAAATATAAGTTATTAATAGTCCAATAAACATTAAGCCTACCCATTGACTAATATTTCCGGTATTTCCCCTAGATAGAAAGGGAAGACTCACAACAGCTAATAATACACCAGCCCATACTTGAATTTTACCTTGTCGATTAACAATGCTTTCATCCACTGGTAATTTCCCAATAAGTGCTGCTAAACCGATAATAAGACCTGTATCTGCTATAACAGAACCAATAGCATTACCTAAAGCTAAGTCAGGATTTCCATTAATTGCTGCTAAAACAGATACACTAGCCTCAGGAAGAGTAGTTCCTAAAGAGACAATTGTTGCACCTATGATAGTTTTAGATATACCTAAGTTTAAAGAAAGATTAACAGCTTCATCTACTAGGATATCTGCTCCTTTACTTATGGTATATAAGGTAATAGCACCAATTATGATTAATAACCAAGTTGGAAATGATTCTAAATAACTGCAAATAAGTACTTCCATAAAAAGCCCCCTTTAATTTGATAAAAAACTAATTAAAATAAAAAAACTCTACAGTGAATATAAGTTAATGAATTTAACTTACATTCACTGTAGAGTCTCACTAGACACATTGCCATTGAAGCCGGGAAAATATTTTTTCCGAAATGACGACTTCAATCCCTTTTTAAGGTTAGTTACTCCCTCTTTATATATAGTATAGATAAAAAAGATGAGTTTGTCAATTAATTACAGTAAAGGAGTTTTCTAAGTCTAGAAAGGAAATAAATATTTTTTATAGAAAATATTTATTGTCAGTTACTGTAATTATTATGTGATAATAAGTTTATTAATATATTTATAAAAGAGGGGTATTATAAAAGGAAAAAATTATTTTTATGAAGTGCAGAAACCATCTAATAATTTAATGAAGATTTTTTTGCTATTTTTTCTATAAGTGTAATTTTAGTAGGAATTAATAGATTCTTTATTTATAGTAAAAAGTTATATTTTTATTTATTACCAGTAATAATAGTCTCAGGAATATTTTCTTATTTATTAATTTCTTTATATATACCTTTTAAAAAAACTTTTAAAGGTATATATTATAGATTAACACCCTTTCACTTTATAAGTAGATATATTCCTTTTAATGATATTGAAAATATTAAAATAGGAAAATTAAAAAGACTTTTAATGATACATTATATCTTTTAGGTGGATATAATGTTTTTACAATAGATTAGAAAAATGATCATATTTTAACCTTTAGTACTAAAAGAAAAGATAAATTAAATAAATTTTTAGACAAAAATATAATAACTTAAGGAATGATATTTTGAATAGAAAAGTATTTATATGTATTGTTTTATGTTTAGTTTTAGTAGGTTGTAATAATCCTAAAGATATGGGTTTAACGGATAGTCAGATAAAAAATAAAAATCAAAAATTAAAACAAATCTTAGAAGAATTTAAAGATAAAAATAAGACTCTAAAAAGGGAAAAAGAAATTAAAGACATTTTAGATAATATGACATTAGAAGAAAAAATAGGTCAAATGCTAATGCCACGGTTAAGTAAGAATTCTAATATCACAGAGGTAAATGAAGATATAAAAAATAAAATAGATAAATATAATCTAGGTGGAGTAATACTTTTTTCTGGGAATGTAGTTAATAAAAATCAAACTATTAAATTAGTAAATGATTTAAAAGAGGCTATGGATATACCTATGTTTATATCTATAGACCAAGAAGGTGGAATTGTTAATAGAATTAAATTTGGAACTAAATTTCCTGGGAATATGGCCTTAGGAGCAACTAGATCTAGTGAATATTCTTATAAGGTAGGTAAAGGGATAGGAGAAGAATTAAATGCATTAGGTATTAATGTTAATTTTGCACCTGTATTAGATGTAAATGTTAATCCTAATAATCCAGTAATAGGAGTTCGTTCCTTTGGATCTGATCCGGATTTAGTAGCTAGGTTAGGTGTAGCTTTTATGAAAGGATTACAGGATGCTAAAGTAGTAGCAACAGCTAAGCATTTTCCAGGGCATGGAGATACATCCCTTGATTCTCATATTGCACTTCCAAAGGTAGGCCATAAAAGGGATAGATTAGAAAAGATAGAATTAAAACCATTTAAAGAAGCTATTGATTCAGGAATAGATATGATAATGACATCCCATGTAGTTTTTCCCTATATAGATGATACATTAGTAAAATCTAAAAAAAATAATAAAAAAGTACCCATACCAGCAACTTTATCTAAAAAGGTATTAACAGGTTTAATAAGAAAAGATTTAGGATTTGAAGGTGTAATAATAACTGATGCATTAGAAATGAAAGCTATAAGTGATAATTTTGGTGAAAGTGAGGCTACAGTTAAAGCAATAAAGGCAGGGGCAGATATAATTTTAATACCTAATAATTTAGATGTTTCTTATAATGCATTGATAAATGCAGTAAAAAAAGGAGAAATAAAAGAAAAAAGAATTAATGAATCTATAAAAAGAATTATAGATTTAAAAATAACTAGAGGTATTATTAATGGTGGGGTTAAAGAAAATGAAAGTATTGAAAAAATAATAAATGATAATAAATTATTAGAAAGTGAAGTAGCAAAAAGGGCAGTTACTTTAGTTAAAAATAAAAATGATTTATTACCATTTAAATTAAAAAAAGGAAATAAAATATTGTTACTTGCACCCTTTAATAATACATTAAATAGTATGAAAAATTCTTTAAATAAAATTATTAAAGATAAAGATGTTAAAGATATTACTATTAAGAGTTTTAATTATTCATCCTTAAATGGGTTAAATAAAGATATTAAAAAAGAAGTATTAGAAGCTGATTATATTATACTAGGTTCTTATAGTAAAAATGAAAATAATACATCAAAATTTATTTTAGATTTAGTTAAGTTTACAAATGAAAATAATAAAAGCCTTGTAGTTATGGCTTTAAAAAATCCCTATGATATTAGATATATGCAAGATATAAAGGCATATATAGCTATTTATGGTGATATTGAACCTAATATTTTTTCAGGATTAAAAGTTATATTTAAAGTTAACCCCTTAGGAAAATTACCAGTTGATATACCTAAAAGGGATGGTAAAGGTATTTTATATAAAAAAGGATATGGACTAAATTATTAGAAAAAATAATTAAGGGATGTTAAAAAATCCCTTAATTATATTAAATGCATATATTTTTTATATTAATATCTTTCTGAATGTTTATAGGTATATTCCTTATCTAGCATATCCTTAACCATTAGTTTAATAGTTAAAGGTTCCATAAAAGAATCTCCATCATAGTTTCCCATTTCATTTATTCTAATACTATCTTCAAATTTCCATTCTTCTAGGGTAACATGGGAAAAACTTTTCTTTTCACCTTCTTTTATAATATCCACAGTATGAACTAATTTATTTTCAAAATAGATAAAACATTTAATTTCCTTTAATTTTAATTTTTCATTATTATCATAATTGTATTTATTATAATTATTCCGTACATTTACTTCAAATGTTAAATTTCCATTAGTATCAGCCCTTTTAGGTAAAGCTTTCATATCTATACGGTCACGTAATTTATCCTTTAAATTTATAGATCTAATATTACCTGTTTGTTTTTCATTATTATTATCTATTAAAATTTGTGTTTTATAGTTGTTATTATAGGATAAATCTAATTGAGTTTTATAATTTAGACCACCAGTATTATTAAGTTCTTTATAATTCCAATTAGAATCATCAGATTCAAAGGTTTTATACATAAAGAATACTTTTGAATTTTCTTTTAACTTATTTAATGTGACATTAACTGTTACTTTAGCTTTTTTATAATCTTTATAATTTTTAATATCGTAATTATATGTACTTATAAGTTTTTCTTTTCTGTTTAAATCATTAATAGTAGAAGATAAATTTCTAATCTCTGATTGTAATGAATGAATTTGATTGTTTATAGAATATATATTATTTCCATATGACTCTAACTTATTTAATAATAAAAGGTTTGTTATTAGTAATATACCTACTAAAATTATTAGAATTTTATTTTTAAGTTTCAATTTTATCACCCCAACATATTTTTTACCATTTAATTATATCACTTTTAATATTTAAAATGACAAATGTAATAATAATTTAAAAAAGTTGGAAAATATATTAATAACATTGATTGTGATTGAATGTTTTTGAATGAATTATGATAGAATATGATAATTAATGAAAGAAAGTGATTGATTTTTGAAAATTGTTAATGTATAATAAATATATAGAAGGTAGGGGGTATTGAAATTGTTAACAGAAGAGAGACAACAAATGATACTAAATTTATTAAAAAATAAAAAAATAGTAAAAATAAATGAATTAGTAAAGATAACGAAAGCATCTGAATCTACCATAAGAAGAGATCTTAACTATCTTGAAAGTATTAATGAACTTAAAAGAGTTCATGGTGGAGCAAGATTATTAAAGGGAAGATATATTGAACCAAGTTATAGTGAAAAACAAGTTCAAAATATAAAAGAAAAAACATTAATAGGTAAATATGCAGCATCTTTAATAGAAGAAGGAGATTGTATTTATATAGATGCTGGAACATCTACAATTCAAATGATTGATTTTATAGATAAAAAGGATATTGTTATAGTTACAAACGGTCTTAAAAATATTGATAAAATAAGTGAAAAAAATATTGAAGGATATATCCTTGGAGGAAAAGTAAAGAGAAAAACAAAAGCCCTTGTAGGCTCAGAAGCTTTAAAAAACTTAGAAAAATATAGGTTTGATAAATGCTTTATGGGCATTAACGGTATACATTTAGAGTATGGATTTACAACTCCTGATTCTGAGGAAGCTATATTAAAACAAAGGGCAATAGAGCTTTCAAAAGATGCTTATATACTTGCAGATGAATCAAAATTTGGAGAAATTACTTTTGTTAATGTTTCAGATTTAGAAAACGCTACTATAATAACTAATTCTGAACCTGAAAGTTATATAAGATATAAAGAAAAAACTACAATAAAGGTTGTGACTTAAATAATGATATATACAGTAACTTTTAACCCTTCTATAGATTATTTTGTAGAGGTAGAAAATTTTAAAGTAGGTAATCTTAATAGGATAAAAAAAGAACATAAATATCCTGGAGGTAAAGGTATAAATGTATCAAGGGTTCTTAATAATATCGGAACTGAAAGTAAAGCTTTAGGATTTATTGGTGGATTTACAGGGGATTATATAAAAAAATATTTAGATAATGAAGGTATTGATTCAGATTTTATCAAGGTAGATGAAGATACAAGGATAAATATAAAATTAAAATCAAATAAAGAAACTGAGATAAATGGAAAAGGACCAGAAATCACTAAAGAAAATTTAAATAAATTATATGAGAAAGTAAGTAATTTAACTAATAAAGACTTTTTAGTATTAGCAGGAAATGTCCAAAAGAATCTTTCTAGGGATATATATTTACAAATACAAAATATTTGTAAAAAAAATAAAGTAAAAGTTATAGTTGATGCAACTGATGAAACGTTAATAAATACTTTAAAGCAATATCCATTTTTAATAAAACCTAATATCCATGAACTTTCAGATATATTTAATACTGAGATAGAAACTAAGGAGGATGTTATATACTATGCAAGGAAATTAAATGAAATGGGTGCTAGAAATGTTATAGTTTCAATGGCAGATAAAGGGGCAATTTTAGCCTGTGATAAGGGTGTTTATCATGCAACTGCACCAAGGGGGAAAGTTAAAAACTCTGTAGGAGCTGGAGATTCTTTAATAGCAGGATTTCTTTATAAGTATTCTAAAAATTCAGAAGTTTTAGAATCCTTTAAGTGGGGAGTCGCTTGTGGAAGTGCTACAGCATTTTCTTTTGACCTTTGTAAAAAAGAAGATGTAATAGATTTATTAGAAAAGATAAATATAGTTAAATTAAAGGAGGCTTAGTATGAAAATTACAGATCTTTTAAAAGAAGATGGTATTATTCTTAATTTAAAATCTAATACAAAAGAAGAAGTAATAGATGAACTAATAGATAAATTAGATGAAATAGGAAAATTAAATGATAAAGAAGAATTTAAAAAAGAAATCTTAAAAAGGGAAGAAAAATTTTCAACAGGTGTAGGTGATGGTGTTGCTATACCCCATGCTAAAACTAAAGCAGTAAAAACTCCAGCTTTAGTATTTGGGTATTCTAAAGATGGTATAGATTATGATTCAATGGATGGTAACTTAGCCCACTTATTTTTTATGATAGCAGGAAGTGAAGGTGCTAATGATGAACACTTAGAAACCCTTTCAAGGTTATCTACTATGCTTATGAAAAAAGATTTTAGAGAAAAAATAATGAATGCAAAAAGCGAGAAAGAAATTATAAGTATTATAAATTCTAAAGAAAATGAAACCTTAAGTGAAAAAAATAATGATGATAGTAAATCTGAAGAATTAATTTTAGCAGTAACAGCTTGTCCGACTGGTATTGCCCATACTTATATGGCAGCTGACGCACTTAAAAATAAAGCTAAGGATATGGGTGTAAATATTAAGGTTGAGACAAATGGTTCTACAGGGGTTAAAAATGAATTAACTAAAGAAGATATAAAAAAAGCTAAGACTATAATAGTTGCTGCTGATACAAAGGTAAAGATGAAAAGATTTGAAGGTAAGAAGGTTTTACAAATTCCAGTAACAAATGCAATAAAAAGTTCTGAAAAGCTTATTAATAAAGCATTAAAAGAAGATGCTAAGGTTTATCATTATGATGGTAATGAGTCTAATGAAGAAAATAATAAAAAAGAAAAGACAGGATTTTATAAACATCTTATGAATGGTGTTTCAAATATGCTTCCCTTTGTAGTTGGCGGAGGTATATTAATAGCTATATCATTTATGTTTGGAATTAAAGCATTTGACCCAAATGAGCCATCATTTCATCCATTTGCTAAGTTACTTATGGATATAGGTGGAGGAAATGCATTCTCTCTTATGATACCAGTACTTGCAGGTTTTATTGGTATGAGTATAGCAGACAGACCAGGATTTGCACCTGCTATGGTAGGAGGTTTTATAGCAGCTAATAGTAATGCAGGATTTTTAGGAGGATTAATAGCTGGTTTCTTAGGTGGTTATATAGTGGTATTTCTTAAGAAAGCCTTTTCTAAGTTACCAGAATCCTTAGAAGGAATAAAACCAGTTTTACTCTATCCTTTATTTGGTATATTTTTAACCGGTGCAATTATGCTACTTTTCATAGTTAAACCTGTAGAGTTTTTAAATACAGGTATGCAAGAATGGTTAGGTAGCATAGGAACAGCTAATAAAGTATTATTAGGATTAGTTATAGGTGGTATGATGGCTGTTGATATGGGAGGACCTATAAACAAGGCAGCTTTTACCTTTGGTATAGCTATGATAGAGGCAGGTAACTTTTCATATCATGCTGCAGTTATGGCAGGAGGTATGGTTCCACCCCTTGGAATTGCCCTTGCAACAACTTTATTTAAAAATAAATTTACTAAAAATGAAAGAGATGCAGGAAAGACTTGTTATGTAATGGGAGCATCATTTATTACAGAGGGTGCTATCCCCTTTGCAGCAGCAGACCCTGCTAGAGTAATACCATCTATTATTACAGGTTCAGCAGTAGCAGGAGCGCTTACGATGGTATTTAATATAGGACTTCCTGCACCCCATGGTGGAGCATTTGTAATACCAATAGTTAAAGGAAATCCATATCTTTATATACTAGCTATTTTAATAGGTTCTATTATAACAGCTTTAATGTTAGGAGTTCTTAAAAAGAAGATAAGTGAATAAGAAATATATTAGTGGCGATGGAAAATTCCTTCGTCACTTTTATTTAGTTTAGATTCTAAATTTCAAAAAAGTTAGAGTTTCCCCATTTTTTTGAGAGTAGATGAAAAGTTTGTTGTGGATAAGTAAAATAGGAGTAATACCTTTATTAACAGATTTGATTTTTTTGCATAAAAATAAGCAAAATAGCCCATTGTTTTG
>VEND01000170.1 GCA_009711765.1 Bacillota bacterium
TATCTAATAAAAAGGGTATTAAGTCCTTTTATTATCAAGCTGGTATAGCTGAAAGAACAGAAGGGTTTATACTATTTACTTTAATGATAGTTTTTAATAATTATATTACTTTTATAACTAATATATATTCTTTAATAGTAATAATAACGGCTTTACAGAGAATGTTAGAGGCTAAAAAAATATTTACTAAGTATAATTAGAAAAGCTTAATTATAAGACTTTGTTGGAACTAATTTCTACAAAGTTTTTTTTATTTTGATAGGTATATGTAACTAGGAAGTGTTTTAAAGTCCTCAAAACAAATATTGGAACTATTTATAATATATGCTAAAATCAACAATGACTAATAGATATTTTTGTATAAGTTTTAGTTTCAATATAATAGAGGTGATTTAAAATCAAGAAGTATATTTTAGTATTAATAATATTAGTTATTCTTGTTACATTTTTTATAGTAAAATATCCAAAGCCAGGAAGTTTTGAAAAATTAGTTTTAAATAACCCTAAAAAAGAAAATTTTGATACCATTAGAATAGAAACTATAACACCCTATGTAGAAACAAGAATAGGTACTAATACTAATGATATAAACAAACTTTTAGACCAGTTTTCTAAACTTAAACTTCGTGAGTATAATAAACATATACCTACAGAGCTTGAAAAAAGATATATGATAGTATTAACAGGGGGAGACAATTGTTTTAATTTTAATATTATTATAGAAAACAGCCATTACTTAGATGTATATTTAGAAATAAACCGAAATAACGAACATGAAAGATTTCAACAAAAGTATGAAATCACAAATGGGGAAATAGATATTAATTATATAAAAAAATTATATAAAGAATTAGAGTTAATTGAATATTAAATTCGCTTATTCTAAAATATGTAAAAACATTAAAACCTTTTCATATAAAAAATATTCATGATAAAATATATATAGATTTTAAAATTGGGGAGTGGGGTATATGGAAGAAATAAATTCAATTAAGATAGATAAAAATTTAAAATATTTAAAGCTTTTATCAGAACAATATCCAACGATTTCAGCTGTAAGTGCCGAAATAATAAATCTTCAAGCAATTTTAAATTTACCTAAGGGAACAGAACATTTTTTAACTGATATTCATGGGGAATATGAAGCATTTAGTTATGTATTAAGAAATGCATCAGGGGTTTTAAAACTTAAAATTGATGATTTATTCGGAAATATTTTAAAGGATGAAGAAAAAAGAGCACTGGCAACTTTACTTTATTATCCTGAAGAAAAGTTAGAAATAGTAAAAAAGAATGAAAAAAGTTTAAATGAATGGTATAGAGTAACACTTTGTAGACTTATAGAAATATGTAGAGTTGTTTCTTCAAAGTATACAAGGTCTAAAGTAAGAAAGGCTCTACCAAAAGATTTTGCTTATATCATTGAGGAGTTACTTCATGAAGATGAAACAAGATTAAATAAACATAACTATTTTAATAAAATAGTAGATACTATTATAGATATTAATAGGGCAGATGAATTTATTATAGAAACTTGTAAATTAATTCAAAGATTAGCTATAGATAGACTTCATATAGTAGGAGATATATATGATAGAGGGCCAGGAGCTCATATTATATTAGAGGAGTTAATAGAAAGGGGCTCAGTAGATATTCAATGGGGTAATCATGATATATTATGGATGGGAGCTGCAGCAGGTTCTAAGGCTTGTATTGCTAATGTTATAAGGATATCTACTAGATATGCTAATTTAGAGACTATAGAAGAAGGCTATGGAATTAATTTATTACCCTTAGCAACTTTTGCATTAAAACATTATGAAAATGATCCTTGTACTCAATTTAAAACTAAATTTAATAAAGAGATTCAATATGGAGAGAAGGATTTAGAGTTAATAGCTCAAATGCATAAAGCAATAAGTATAATTCAATTTAAAATCGAAGGTCAAATTATAAAAAGAAGTCCAGTATATAATATGGAACATAGATTATTGTTAGATAAAATAAATTATGAAAAGGGCACTATAAATATAAAAGGGAAAGAGTATAAATTAAATGATACTAATTTTCCAACTATAGATCCTAAAGATCCATATAAGCTTACAGAAGAAGAAGAAATTATTATAAGTAAACTTAAAACTTATTTTAAAAACAGTGAAAAACTACAAAAGCATGTTAAGTTTTTATATTCTAAGGGTAGTATGTATCTTAAATTTAATTCTAATTTATTATATCATGGTTGCATACCAATGAATGAGGATGGAAGTTTTAAAAAAGTAAAAATGGGAAATGAAGAAGTATCAGGGAAGAAATTATTTGATAAATTTAATAGTCTTTTAACTGACTTTTATTTCAATAGAGAAAAAATAGATGAAAAGTTATATGGGACTGATATTATATGGTATTTATGGTGTGGAGAAAACTCACCTTTATTTGGGAAAGATCAAATGACTACTTTTGAAAGATATTTTATAGATGAAAAAGAAACCCATACAGAAATTAAAAATCCTTATTTTGAGTATCGAAATAAGGAGAATATATGTAAAAATATATTAAAGGAATTTGAATTAGATCCTAATAATTCTCATATAGTTAATGGCCATGTACCGGTAAAAACAATTAAAGGGGAAAGTCCAATTAAGGCTAATGGTAGATTATTAGTAATAGATGGTGGTTTTTCTAAGGCTTATCAACCAAAAACAGGAATAGCAGGGTATACGTTAATATATAATTCTTATAGCTTAAGACTAGCATCACATCAACCCTTTGAGTCAACTGACAAGGCAATAAAGGAAGAAAGAGATGTATTATCAACCCTTGCAGTATTAGAAAAAGTTAATAGAAAATATGTTTCAGATACCGATATAGGAAAGGAATTAAAAAAACAAATTAAAGATTTAGAAATGTTATTAGTAGCCTATAGAATGGGACGAATTAAAGAAAGACCTTAGGAAAAATTATTCTTTTTTCACAAATATAGAAAAAATGATAATATTTTGACAAACTATTAACGATATAGTACAATTGTTTTAATAAAATATTAATCTCCGAATCTTTACTTCTAAGGATTTAATCTAAGAAGTCTAGATCGGTTAGGGTATAATTATAAATGATTATGCCTCCCATTGTGGAAAGGAGAGATTACCTTAGGTGAAGTATGCCCAATTTCAAACTCCTTCCACACAGGGGGAGTTTTTTTAATGAAAGGGGGCAGAAAGATAAAAAGGGTTTTTATTTTTTTATTAATTATATTTTTAACAGGTTGTAGCAATATTGAAGTTGAAGTTAAAGAGGATTTAGAAAAATCCTTTTTAGTAAAACGTATAAAAAAGTATGAGAATAATAAAGTTTTAGGTGCTTACGTTGTTAAAAACAAAACGAAAGAAAAAATATTAGTTCAATTGATTAAATCTAAGGGCTATAAAGACTATATTTACGTATTGACTTTTATAGATATTAAAGAAAATAAGTTAAAAAAGGTAGAAGTTTATAAACATAAAGAAACACCAGCCTATGGAGGATATATAGAGGATGATTGGTTTTTAAAGAGGTTTAAAAATAAAGATGTAAACGTTAAACTTAAATTAGTAAAAATGTCAGCTAATAAAGAAAATGAAATAGTAGCTGTGACAGGGGCTACTATCTCAAGTAGATCGGTTATAAAGGGAGTAAATATTTCTTTTGATAATTATTTAGAAATACTAAAGGAGGAAAATAAGTAATGAAACTTATAAGAAAAAATATAAAATTATTAAGTGTTTTACTTTTAATATCACTTTCAATAGGGTTATTAGCATGCAGTAATGAAAAACCTGAAAAGGCAGCTAATACAGGAGTTAAAGAAAATAAAGAAGTTAAAGAGATTAAATTATCAGGGTTAGAAAAAGAAAGTATAAGTGTTGATAAAATTAATGAGTTAGATAAAGTTAGTAAAGAATTTAAAAGTGTTACTTCAAGTGGTGAAGAAAAGACATTTAAGGTTGAAGGTGTATTATTAAATAGATTACTTAAGAAATTTAATAAAAAGCAGAGCAATTTTTCTAAAATAAGATTTATTGCTACAGATGGATATTCAATAAACCTACCTAGTGATATACTTACAGAAAAAGATATTGTGTTAGCATCTAAAGTGGATGGAGAAAAACAAACACCCTTTAGAGTGGCAGTTAATAATGAACGTTCAATGTATTGGGTTAAAGACATATCTAAAATAGAATTTTTAGAAGATATGGAAACGTCTAATATAAACAAAGTTGTATTTTTTGAAACCTTAACTACATTAGAAGAAATTAAAAAACAAGATTATACATACTATGAAAGTACTGATAAAGCTATAAAGGTTAGTGATATGTTAAATAAAATGGGTTGTGATGATTTTGAAAGTGTTTCCTTTAAAGCATCCGATGGTTTTAAAAAGAGTGAAGATGGTAAAATATTTAGAGAAAATTACATTAAAATTACAGGAGAAAATGCACCACTTTTTATTTCACCGGATTTACCTAAGGGTATGCATGTGAAAAACATTTTAACATCTAGTTATGGTAAAACTGTGTTTTTCTCAATAGAAGAAGGATTTAAAGTATATGATAAAAGAGAAGTAAAAGAAAATAAAGGATTACCTTTAACTAAAATAATAAATGAAGCAGGACTTAAAAGTGCAGAGAAATATGTTATTACTGCTACTGATGGATATAATATTGAAATTTCAAGTAAGGATTTAGATAAGGGAATAGTTTATAAAAAAGACAATGTATATAAAGTAGCATTTAAAGAGCTACCCAAAAATACTAATGTTAAGCATATATTAAAGATAGAAGCTAAATAAAAATTCCTGGAGGGTATTTTATGGAAAAAGGCTTAAATAGATTTTCAGCATTCGATCTTATAATAATAGCTTTAATGGCAGCCCTAGGAATAGCTACAAAGCCAGTGATAGGTTCACTGGCTCGTATTATAACAGGACCTTTATTTATTCCTGGCGGGGCTATAGCCGGAGGGTTTTATATGCTTTGGATAGTTTTAGGCACAGGACTTATAAAAAAGAGGTTTACTGCAACCTTAATAGCCTTAGTGCAAGCTATAATGGTCATAGCTATAGGGGTTTTAGGGACCCATGGTATAATGAGTATATTTACATATACTTTACCTGGTATAATGATAGATTTAATTCTCTTTATAATAAGGAAAAAAGGAGATGACTTAATAGATTGCTTTTTAGCAGGTATAGTTTCTAATATGACTGGAACTTTACTTTCAAATATTGTTTTTTTCAAATTACCATTAATTCCTTTAATTCTAACTTTAAGTAGTGCGGCCTTATCAGGTGGACTAGGAGGAATTATAGGATTTAATATAATAAAACGTTTTAAAGGATTAAATATAGCAGGATTTAATTAAGTGGAGTGTTTAAAATGAAAAAAAAGATTATTATATATATTTTTATTTTATTAATAGGTGTTTTTTTAGGAAAACTAGCTTTTAATGATAAAATATATTTAGAAGATATAAAGATTTTAGGTGATGTTAGAAAGGTTTTAAGTACTAAAGATATTTTAAATCTTAAAGAATATAAAATAAAATTAGATTCAACTAAGAAAAAAGCATATAAAATTAAGGATATAGTTAAATTATCAAAACCAGTAAAGAAAGATTTTAATGTATTATTTGTTGGTTCCGATGGAATATCCAGTGAAATTAGTGGTGATAAATTAAATGCAAGTTTTTTATATTATTCTAAGGAAAATAAATGGGAAGTAATAAATTTTAATCATCCTATTAACGGGAATATAAAAAAAATAAAGGATATAGTTATAGCTTCTCAAACTAAAGATTATAGTCATGGAGTTAATATAATAAACCAAGAAAAAAATATTAAAAATATTACACCGGGTAATCTATATAAAATGAGTAAGAAGTCAGTTTTATATAAGCAAGGAGAGACTACTAAAGAAAAAGAAGATCTAAGTTATAATGTAAGTCAATTCAGAGAAAGAAAACTTTTACCTATTAAAGATATAATAGAATACAAAAGAGCACTTATAATGAATTCTAAGGGAAATGAAAAATACATAAATTCATCAGGGTATTTAGAATTAAAGGGAAATACTATTAATTATGTATCCAAAGGATTTAAGGAAAAAATAAAAGATATTAAAGGCATTATCATAAATCCAACTTCTAATAGAAATATGAATCTATATTATGATACTTATCATTATATAAAAAATGATGAAAAAGTTTTAGCTATATTTTTAGATGGATTTGGATATAAGCAATATGAATATGCAGTCTCAAATGGATATATACCTTTTATGTCTACACTAAATACTAAAAAAGCGATGAGTGTATATAAGCCTGTAACAAATGCTGGATTTGCAGCAATGATTACTGGAAAAATCCCAAAGGAAAATGGTGTATTAAATAGAAGTTATCGTGAACTTAATGTAGATACAATATTTGATAAAGTTGATGAATTAGGCAAAGAAGGGATACTTATAGAAGGAGATATAAAAATATTAGATACTTCAATCGAACCTAAACTTAATATTGATTTGAATAATAATTCTACTATTGATGATGAAATATATAATCTTGCCATGAAGGAAATAAAGAAAAATCCTGACTTTTTAATGCTACATTTCCATGGTATAGATGATTTAGGACATAAGACAGGGCACATATCTAAAGAGACGATGGAAAGTATTAAAATTCATGATGGGTATGTAAAAAACTTAGTTAAAAATTGGGAAGGTAAAGTAATAATAACTGCAGACCATGGTATGCATACTGTTAAAGAAGGCGGAGATCATGGACAAGTTAGAGTTAAAGATATGTTTGTACCTTATATAATTAATTAAAGGGTGATAAGATGAATGTAAAAAAACTAATAGGTTTAGTAATTGCTATTTTAATAATAATAGTATCAGTAACAGCTTATATAAATAAAAAAGATATAGAAGATAAGCTTACATTACAAAGGGAAGCCACCTTTATAATAAAAAATGAAGGAAAAGAAATTACAAGGTATAATATGGAGGAGATAAGAAGTTTAGGTGAAGAAGAGTTTAATGCAAATTTAAATAAAGATGGAAAAGAACCTATAGCCTATAGTTATACAGGAGTATTACTTAAAAAGTTATTTAAAGAAAAGGGTATTAAATTAAAGGATAAATCTACAGTTATTGTAAGGGCTACAGATGGTTATACAGTAGCAATACCTATAAAAAAAGTATTACAAGAAGGAAATGTATATATAGCTTATATGAAAGAAGGAAAGCCTATAGGTACTAGAGAGGAAGGAGGAAAGGGACCATATCAAATAATAATAAGCAAAGATAAATTTAGTCAGCATTGGTGTAAATATGCTTTAGAGGCTGAAGTAAAATGATGTATCCAATAGAGATTAAAAATCTTTATTATAGACATAAGGGAAAGGATATTAATTTACTTAAAGATATTAACTTTAAAGTTAATACAAAGGAAATATTAGCAATAGTAGGTTTAAGTGGATGTGGAAAATCAACTTTATGTTATTGTTTAAGTGGAGTTATTCCCCATGTTTATAAGGGAAGTTTTAATGGAGAAGTTTTAATAAATGGGAAAAAAACTACAAATATGAAACTTTCTAATATTTCTACTAGAGTAGGTATAGTATTTCAAAACCCTGATATGCAGCTTTTTATGCCAACAGTTGAGGATGAAATAGCTTTTGGGCCTGAAAATTTATGCTTAAGTAAAGAAAGGATTTCTAAAAGAATTGATTACGCTTTAGAAAAGGTGGGTATGAAAAAACATAGATATTCTAATCCAAACAACCTTTCAGGAGGAGAGAAACAACTTATCGCTTTAGCATCGGTTTTAAGTTTAAAACCAAGGGTAATTATATTTGATGAAACTATGGCTCAGATTGATGATAAAGGAAAAAAAAGAATTAAAAGTGTTATTAAAGGTTTAAAGGAAGAAGGAAAATCTGTAATTATGGTAGAGCATGACTTAGAAAATTTAGATATTGCTGATAGAGTTTTACATCTTCATGATGGAAAATTAAAAAAATTTAGTGGTAAACTTTAGATAAAGGGGAACGTTTATGGCTTTTATTAAAGCATCTAACATAAGTTTTAATTATCAAAAAGGAGAAAACGTTTTAAATAATTTATCCTTAGAATTAAATAAAGAAGAATTCACTTCAATAATAGGACCTAATGGCTCAGGTAAAACAACTTTAGGCAAACTATTAATAGGATTATTAAAACCTGTCAAAGGTAAAGTATTAATAAATGATAGAGATATTTTAACTATGACTTTAGGAGAAATAGGAAAATTAATAGGTTATTTATTTCAAAATCCTGAAAAGCAGTTATTTTCCACAAGTGTTGAAGAGGAAATTACCTTTATTATGAAACTTAAAGGAATGGATAGAAAAATTATTGAAACTGAAAAAGAGAAAATTTTAGATAAATTTAGTTTAAAACACTTAAGAAAGGAATTTCCCTTTAATTTAAGTCAAGGTGAAAAACAGCGTTTAGCTTTAGCTTCTATTTTTGTTAATAAACCTAAATTTTTAATATTAGATGAACCAACAACAGGACTTGATATTAAAAGAAAGGAAATACTTTCATCTTATATAAACATTCTAAGAAAAGAGAAGATAGGCATGGCTGTAATAAGTCATGATAAAAGCTTTATTAATAAACACTCTGATAGGATTATTGAAATAAATAGAGGTGGGATAGTTGGAGATAGAAAAAAATAAATTAGACCCAAGAACTAAATTAACTTTAGTGTTATGCATATCTTCATTATCGGTTATAATACAGAATATTAATATACTAACAGGCATATTAGTAATATCTATTATCATAAGTAATTTATTAGGAGCTAATATATATAGTGTTATAAAAAAGATAAAAGGTTTAGTTAAGATATTTATCGCAATCATAATAATACAAAGTTTATTTATTAATTATGGAGAAGCTATTATTCAAATTAATGGATATAAAATACTTACAGATGTAGGTCTTATAAAGGGTTTAGAGTTTATTTTTAGAATGGCTATTATTATAGTATCTGCTACAATTATAACTACATCTAGTTCCCGGGAAATAGTACAAGGTCTTATTCAATTAAAGATAAAATATGAAATAGCTTTTATGGTATCAGTAGGGATAAGATTCTTACCAATACTAACACAAGAGATAAAAGATTCAATAAAAGCAATACAATTAAGGGGGATAGAAATAAATAAACTTTCTATAAAAAAAAGAATAGAAATTTATTCTTACATATTTATGCCAGTTGTTGCAGGGAGTATTATAAAGGCACAAAACTTATCTACTGCAATGGAAACAAGAGCTTTTAGGGCATATGATAAAAGAAGTAGTTTTAATGAATTAAAATTAAATAATATAGATTATTTAATAATTATAGGTAGTTTTTTATTTACTATTTTAATTTTAGCTTTATATTTAAAATAAAGGGAGGATATATATGAGGGTTTTTTCAGTTTGTGGAATTACTCAATCTGGTAAAACTACAACTATAGAAAATATTATAAGGGAGTTAAAAAAAAGAAAATATTCAGTAGGTTCAGTTAAAGAAATTCATTATGAAGAATTTGAAATAGATAATAAAGGGACTAATACTTATAGACATAAAATGGCTGGGTCGAGTTTAGTAACTGCTAGAGGATATAATGAAACTGATATTTTATATCAAAAGAAATTATCTATAGAAGATATACTAAAATTTTATTATCATGATTATGTTGTTTTAGAGGGAGTAATGGATTCTAATGTACCTAAAATCATTACAGCCCATACAACAAAAGAAATTGATGAAAAGTTAGATGGACTTGTATTTGCTATTTCAGGAAGAATAGCAGAAGATATTACTGAATATAAAGGTATACCAGTAATAAACTCAATAAAGGATATTGAAAAATTAGTTGATATGATAGAAGAAAAGGTTTATAGAAAGATTCCTGATTTTAAAGAAGAATGTTTAGGTTTTGATACAAAAGAAATAGGTGCTAAAATATTAAATGGTGAAATAAATAGAGAAGATATTGATAATAATTCTAAAATAAAGTTATTAATTGATGATACTCCAATAGATTTAGTTCCATTTGTTCAAAATATTTTATATAATAGTGTTATAGGAGTCGTAAAAGAACTAGATGGTTTTAAAAAAAGTAGCAAAATAAAAATAGAAATAGAAGAAGTGAGGTAATATGGTGATACTATGGTTATAAAAGATGAGTTTTTGTCAAATGAAAAAATAAGTGAATATGAAGTAGAGAAAGTGTTTGATAGTAAAAAGAATACTGTGGAACTTATTAAAGCAACAAAAACTAATGGAAATGAGGTTTATTATGTCCATAAAATCTTATCAAACCATAAGAAAATGCTCAAAGAGATTGAGCTTTTAAACTATCTCTTTGAAAAAGGTTTAGATGTACCTAAGGTATACTATGAGGATGAAGAGAGCTTTTTAATTGAATATATAGAAGGAGAAACTTTACTTGAGCATATAACACGTCTTGAAAAGGAACAAAAAGAAAAATTCAATTACAGAAGCAATAATAGACTTATTTATAAATTTTTAAATTGGATTGAAGAATTTTATGAATTAGTTAAGGAGAAGACAGGAGAAAATATAATTCTTGAAGATATGAATTTAAGAAACTTCATATATACTGATAAACTATATGGATTTGATTTTGAAGATTGTCATGTAGGTAATAAAGAAAGAGACATTGGAAGATTCTGTGCTTTTTTACTTACCTATTCCTTTGCATTTACTAATTGGAAAGTAAGATTTACAAGACAGATGTTAAAAGCTGTTGAAGATTATGGATATGATTTAGACTTAATTAGAAAAGAAATAGATAAAGAATTCATAAGTATCACTAAAAGAAGGGGTACAAAGATTCCTAGATCATTAAGGGACTTAATACTAGGGAGAGTATTTTCTTTTTATAATGGATAAAGTTAAGGCTATTATTGCCTTAACTTTTTTTTATTGTTTAAGAAAGTATAAAATTTTTTGATATAATAGAGTAGGTGAAAGTCAGATGATGTCTATACCACAGAATTTATGCAAACTATTTACAGTAAAAATATGGTTGCGCTTAAGGAGGTAACTATGGGTACTGGAATAATCAAAAAAATATTGATAGATCATTGGGATGAATTTTACGAACTTTATGATTAC
>VEND01000075.1 GCA_009711765.1 Bacillota bacterium
TAAGTTAACTAAATTTATTGCATAAAGATTCATTTCATCTGAAATATTTAACTGGAAAATCAAATATTTTTAAAGCCTACTCTTATGTTGGCTTATTTTCTATGCTCATTTTTTTGTGTATAATTTAGATTTTTTATATTTTTTATTTCTTTTCTGTGGATAACTTTAAAATCCTTTTGTCAATCATCTATTTTTTTAAAGATTCCTTGTATTTCATTTAAATCTTTAATGTTATATTTAACAATTTCCTGTCTTAAAGTTTTTATTAAAGTTATACCATCATTCCTCATCTGTTTTGTAACAGTCTTTTGAATCTGGAAATACGAAAATACCATGAAAAATATCATACATAATGTAGTAGTAAATATCATTGAACATAGTATTTTACTATTAATAGACTTAATTTTTTTCATATAAGCACCTTCTTTTTTAAATTTAATTTTGGTTTATACAGCTAATTGATGAAATATGTCCCTTTATGAATTATCTAATATTATAATAATATAAATCCATAAAAAATATTGTCGAAATCTGGAAATATTACTTTGGACTTTATGAACAAAACTAACTTTAAAAACAAATAAGCTTAATAAATATTTTCATATTAATAGATTAAAAAAATTTTAAAAACTTT
Source organism: Bacillota bacterium (assembly GCA_009711765.1). Taxonomy (GTDB): domain Bacteria; phylum Bacillota; class Clostridia; order Tissierellales; family MES13; genus MES13. Next base: position 635 of record VEND01000075.1, read on the forward strand.
AAACTAAAAAATACAACTCTATATAAAAGAGTTGTATTTTAATCTTTTTTATTTGGTTATTTTATTCTACTACTACTGCTGTACCTGAGGCTGTTACCATTATCATATTTCCGCCTTGACCTAATACTTCATAATCAATATCTACTCCTACAACAGCATTAGCTCCCATACTTTTAGCCCTTGACTCCATTTCCTTTACAGCTGCTTCCCTTGCTTCTATAAGCTCGCCTTCATAGGATTTAGAACGTCCACCAAAAAAGTTTGTTAATCCTGCTGTAAAGTCCTTTATAAAATCCATCCCAGAGATTACTTCTCCAAATACTATTTGTTTATACTCTACTATTCTTTTGCCTTCTATATCCGGTGTTGTCGTTGAAATCATAAAATATCTCTCCAATCTCTTTAATTTTATTAAATATATATTATCACTTTTTGGTAACCTATACAATATTATTCAAATGTTTTGTTTTCCAAAGTTAAAAGAGTCTTTTTAACTTTCTCCCAAGATAGTAATCCTAAAATCGCTCCTAATATTCCAACTAAAATTAAATTTATTATAAATTTTTCTAAAACTTCATTTAACCCTCCTATAAAAAATGATTCTGGATCTAAGTTCACAAAGTAGACAATTATAAATAAAAATAACATATTCTCGATTATTATATGTTGAAATTTTATTTTATTAAAATTTTCTTTTAATCTATTAGATTTAAGTATTTTATATACCTTCCATTCATATCTAAATTCAATTAGCCCTAATAAAGTATAACCTATTATAGGTATTACCAAAAATACAAACTTTTCTGATACCTTTAATACTTCTTCCATTTTATAAATTCTATAACTATTAAAAGCTACTATCAATATACTAATTATAATTAACCGTTTAAATATGATTTCTTTAATTATATAATCTTTTTTACTAGCATATTTTTCTATTTCTTTTAACCATTTTTCATTAAAGAACATATATTACACCACCTTTTAACTTACCATACCTTATAATAAAACAAAACATTTAAAATATTTGTTGAAAATTGTCTAACTTTCCTATCTTTTTTCTTTTTATTCTATAACTTTATAAAAAACTATATCTCTTTACATTTAATCTTTATAAAAATTGATTAAACACATTCTCCATGGGTATATATTTAATATAATAAAAGAAGGGAGATGATAAAATAGTTAATTTTAATAAAAATAAAACTTTTAAAAGGAGGGGATTCCACCATATTTTAGATAGTTTTTTAAAAGGCTATACATAAAAAAGCCAACTCTATTAATCATTAAAGAGTTGGCTTTTTTATGTATAGCTAAATATGTAGAATACCTAGTATTAAAATGGAATATCTTCATCTTTAATATCTTCATAATTCTCTTCATCTAATAAGTCATCTTCATAAATATTATTATCAATATCTACTTCATTATTTTCTTCCATATCAATAACTTGTTCAAAGATTTTGCTTATATCCAAAGCTTCCTTTTCCCATTCTTCTCTTTTTTCTATTATTTTTTTTCTTTCCTCAGGAGTTTTTCTCATACATTTCTTACATATATGTTTCTTATGTCCCTTTCCTGAAAATTTTTCATTAGCTAGTACTTTATCACAGACATAACAGTAGTGACCTCTGTGCCTCTTCTTTTTTCCCATAAATTACCTCCTTAATATGAAAAAGTTTAATTATTTAAGTCTTGAAATTTTAACCTGTTGTATTATACAAATTATAATAAGTAAACCTATAAAAAAATAAAAAATTAAATCTTTATTGTTATTTCCCTTTATTATTTCAATATCTTCAGAGTTAATATCATTATCTATCCATTTAATTTCTTTATATGCTTTTATAACCTCTTTAGAATTTCCATCAAAATAAATATCAGTTTCATAATTCATAGTATTATCTTTATAATCAATAGCTGAAATCTTAACCTTGATATTACTTTCACTTTTATATTTTCTAGGATTAATCACATTTTTATATTTAAAGCCTCTAGTACTTTTTTTATTTATATCTATAACTTTTTCATAGAGTATATCATCTGGGTTTTTAATTGAAAAAATTTCATACTTAATAGACTTAAGATCTCCTGTATAATCTATAACTGATATATCTAACTCATTTTCATTATCTACTAAAAACTCTCCTATTTCAGGAGCTGATAGCTTATATTTTTCTTTATTAATCTTATTTAGTAAATAAAGTATTTCTATAGGATTTCCCTTTGAAACTGCCTTTTTAAATTCATGGTCTTTATCTTTTGATTTAGTTAATTCATAATATCTATTTATCCTCATATGTCTTTTATAATTAAAAAGTGCATAATATGGATCACTTTCATTAGGGTTAGCTGAATCTAGCCAATAATTAAATTTAAGATTAAAATCTGGCTCAAAATTTGTTTTTTCAAATATTAACTTATCTTTATTAAGGGTTATCCCTTCTAAATCATAGGGATAGAAACTATCAATCCTTGTAAAAAGTATATCTCCTAAATGAAAAATAATCTTAGCATGACCGATATTATCCTTCCAAAAAGCACCTGTATCAAGTACATATCCTGTTGTTTTTAAACCTGGTCCTATAGCAGAAACAGGTGCTTTATATTCATAAGTATTTATTATCTTTTTTGTTTCTCCAGCTTTAAAGGGCACTTTGAATGTATACCATTTATCATACCAATTTCTTTTTTTAAAGTCATCTAGATCTAGATTTACTTTAACTTCATTTTCAAGTTTAACAGGCAATTTTTCATTATCATCAAAAGCTTTAAAATTTTTAATTATAGAATCCTCTGATTCCCCTGGTGAATTTTCTATATAATTATTATCTAAAGTAGCTGGAAATCCCATTAATACAGTATTTTCCTTCCCTGTATTTTTAAAGGTAAATATACATTCAACCCTACCTTCTTTAAGATAAATATTTACTATCTCATCGACCATCTCAATATCATTATTATTTATAGGATAAACCCCTTCAGGAGTTCTCCCTAAAGAAGTATCATCTGCAAAAGAGTAGGTTCCAAATATTAAAAATATTGTAATACAAATAAAAATAGCTCTAAACTTATATGTCATTACACCGCCTCCATCCATATATCCTTTCTTTAAACATTTTAAATAATATAATAGTTTAAAAAGAGTTTGACTTATCAAACCCTTTTATTTTAAATTTCTTTATTTGGTTTTTATTATCTTTGTTACTAAATTTTTAGTTTTTAATCCCTTATTTCCAACCCTTATATCTTGAATAAAAAATATTACAGTATATAAACAAAGGATTATAGCTAATATTAAAAAACCTTCAAATACAGATGACTTATTTGAAAAATAACCAAATGCTAATCCAACTAATATAGTAAGGCCATTCATAATAAAAGCTTCTATAGAACTTATCGTTGCTCTATAATCATCTTTTATATGATTATGAATATACCCTGAAGTTAGTGGTGAGACTAATTCCATTAAAAATATTGCTATCATAAGATATAATATTTCCCAACTATATTTAGCATTACTAAACATAAAAATAGATATAGTTGATAATATTAATATACTTCTAAATATTGCTTTATAGCTAAATTTAATCTTTAACTTAGCTGATAAAACTCCACTTAATCCTCCAAGTAAAGTTATAACAAAACCAATATATCCAAACATATATAAAGGTATTCCTATTTCTTTATATATTAAAGACCCCATTTCATGGAGCTGACCATAAAGAATAGCCCCTATTATACCACTATAAAAAATAACTCTAAATAAATTTTTACTTTTTTTTATTACACATATAGCCTCTTTTATCCATGTAAATATTTGTGCTTCTTTAAAAACATTTTTTTCTTTACTTATTTTTCTTCTTTTGTTAGGTTCATAAATACTAAGACATATTAATATTGCAAAGGGTGTCCCTAATAAGGATAGCCAATAATTTGTAACTAAGCCATATCTATAAGAAATATATCCTCCAAATATGCCTACTATACCACTACTAGTATAATCTAAAAACTTTATATATCCCCTTAGTTTTTCATATTCATCGTTCCTTTCTAGCTTATTAAGAGATTCATATAAAATAGAATCCCATGTCCCTGATTTTAAAGAACTTCCTATAGCTGCTAAAATAAAAGCTAGAACAAACATTTTAAAATTATATGCAAATATACATACAAAAAACTCAAAAAAACTAAAAAAAATCCCTAATGTCCATACATACTTCCTTTTCCATTTATCTGCTAAAACCCCACAAGGAATCTCTAATATAATACTTACAATAGAAAAGATAATAAGTATATATTGCATCTGTAAAACAGTTATTCCTCTCTCCATTGCAAAAATTCTCTCTATAACATATGCAAAAATCAGTGAATTAAGAAACATAATAATAAATATTTTCTTAATATTTGATTCATATTTTTTCTTTTCCATTTTATCTCCTCCAAATTTTTTTATATAATTTCAAAATTTTCTTGGAGGAGCCCTTGAAAGTTAACAGCTTCCTTTATTCTTATACATAGTAAAACCTCCTTTTAGTAATTCATTACCATTATTTTATCATACTACTGTAATATGTTAAGTATATTTTAAAACTTATCTAATGTCATAATTTTGTAAAAGTATTTCAATATGATATTATAATAGAATGTAGAAAAGAAATTGTTAGATGCATTTTTTATATCTTATAATCTGTATGGAGGTAGAGATTAAATGAAATCTAAGGAGTGTTATAGTGATTTAAGTATAGTTAGAATTTTATGTATTCTTGGTGGTATTATAACCCCTATAGTTACTTATACATGGAAAGTAATATATCCAAAACTTACATACAGTGTTTTTAATGGTTGGATTTTTACATGTATGTTTTTATTAGTCCTTGGATTAACATATTTAAATGAAACAGTTAAAAAAAATGCTACTATATTTTCCTATATAATATATTACCTATCTACTTTATCTGGATTATATTTTGCCTTTGTTAATAATTTTTGTTTTGGATATACATTTTTACTATTTTTAGTAATTTTTAGTGTATCATTAATTTTTAAAACACCTAAGAGTTTATTATATTATGAAATTAGTATAATTATAATAATTTTACTTGGTTTATATATTAAAAAAGATAAACTAATAATAAATCCTATAATTTTAACAATAACACTTATTATCTTTTGTATAATCTCATTTTTAATTATAAAACATAAATACGAAATGCATAAAGAATTATCAAAGAGTAATAATCTCTTTAAAAATATATTCCAAGAATCCCCCATTGGAATCATGCTTTATAACAAAAATGGTAAATTAATAAAAGCAAATAACTCTATATATAATATAGTAGATAAAATTTATGACACTAAATTTGATTGTCTATCTAAACTAATTAATGAATCTTTATATTTAAATTTAAAACAAGGTAAATCCATTCAAATGGAAAAAACTATTAAAATAAATAAAGATAATTTAGTTAAACATTTTGATATCCATATTACACCTTTAAGTAATATGGACGGATACTTAATGCAAATAAAAGATATTACAGATATAAAAAATTATCAGAATAAAATAAAAAAAATGGCCTATTATGATACTTTAACAGACCTACCTAATAGAAAATTATTTGAAGATAGAATGAAAATGACATTAAAGCAAGCTAAAAGATATGACAATAAATTCGCTTTTCTATTCTTTGATCTTGATAACTTTAAAATTATTAACGATACATATGGACATTCCATAGGGGATGCTTTATTAAAAAAAGTTGCTGATAGACTAAAAAATACCCTCCGTGAAAGTGATACATTAGCAAGATTAGCAGGAGATGAGTTTGTTTTATTATTGCCCTTTATTAATGAAAAAGAGGATTTATTAAATATTTTAAAAAGAATTGAAAATGTAATGGACAAGCCCTTTTATGTCGATGATATAAAACTTAATGTATTAGTAAGTATTGGTATAAGCCTTTACCCATTAGATGGTAAAACTTCAAAAGAAATAATTCACAGTGCTGATAAAGCAATGTATAAAGCTAAAAAATATAAAGGTACTAATTATAAATTTTATTCAGATAATAAATCATAAAAAAATAAACAAATATAAAATTCCCTTTGATATGTTGATCCTAATCAAAGGGAATTTCTCATTTTAACTCATACTATATTAAATCTTTTAATAATTTTTCATTAGAATACTTTTCCATATTCCAAACATCTGTTACCAAATCCTTATAAAAAGATTTCTCATGACTTACTATAAGAATAGTCCCTTTAAAGGATTTTAATTCTTCTTTTAATGCTTCTTTAGCATGGACATCTAAATGATTAGTAGGTTCATCTAATAAAAGCCAATTACAAGGCTTTAACATAAGCTTACAAAGTCTTACCTTAGATTGTTCACCACCGCTTAATTTAGACATTTTCTGATGCACATGTTTCTCTTTTAATCCACATCTTGCAAGTGCCTCTCTAATTTCTTTTCTATTTTTTTTAGGAAACTCATCCCACACTTCTTGAATAGGTATTTTATCCCCTATTTTTACTTCTTGTTCAAAGTAAGAAGGGAAAAGATATTTACCTAATATTATATTCCCACTTAAAGGAGAGAGTTTACCCATTATTGTTTTTAAAAGAGTAGATTTACCTACACCATTACAACCTGTTATTGCAATCTTATCTCCTCTTTTAAGCTTAAGATTAATATTTCTTAATATAGGATAATTATAGCCAATATCCATATTAAAACTTTCAAATACTAAATCAGATGACTCTCTTGTTTTATTAAAAGTAAAGGATGGTTTGCAAACTGTTTTAGGTTTTTCTAATTTTTCTATTTTATTTAATTTTTTTTGCCTACTTTTTGCCCTTTTAGATGTAGATGCTCTTGAGATATTACTTTTAATAAATTGTTCCATTCGTTTTATTTCCTTTTGTTGTTTATGATACTTTTTAATATATTCAATTTTATTTTTTTCTTTTAATTTAAGAAAAGTATTATAATTTCCAGGATAACGATTCATTGATGAAAACTCAATATTATAGATTACATTTGTTATTTCATTTAAAAATTTAGTATCATGGGATATAACTATAAAACTATTAGGATAGTTTTTAAGATATTCTCCTAACCAATCTACATGCTCTTTATCTAAATAGTTAGTAGGTTCATCTAAAAGTAAAAGATCTGACTTTTTTAAAAGTAATTTTGCTAATTTTACTTTAGTCCTCTGTCCTCCACTAAGCTTTTTTACTGGTCTATCCATTCCTAATACATCTAATCCTAATCCTTTAGATACATATTTTATTTGTTTATCGATACTATAAAAATCCTCTGTAACCAATTTATTTTGTAATCTTTCAAATTTATTTATTAGTTTTTCTGTTTTTTCTATAGGACATTTAGATAATTTATCTCCAACTGTAATCATTTCCTTTTCTATAATATATAAATCACTAAAAGCTGATTTAAGAACATCTTTTATAGTCTCTTTATCATTTAATTTTGCGTGTTGGTCAAGATAACCTATTTCTATTGATGATGGTCTTTTGATATTTCCTTTATCAGGAATAAGTTTACCAGTAAGAATATTTAAAAAGGTAGTTTTCCCTGAACCATTTACTCCTACTAATCCTACATGTTCTTCTCTTAAAAGTCTAAAAGATATATTTTTAAACAATACTCCATCTCCAAAACTAAAACTTACATTCTCAACATTTAAAATACTCATATATACTCCTCCTTATAACTCTAAATTAGTTTAAATATTTCAAAAAACAAAAAAACAGGAAAGAAGAGATATTCTCCTCTTTCCTGTTTCTATTAACAAGCTTATAATATGCCTGTATCATTCTATTATAAAGATAAATTATCTATTAGAGAAAATAATAGTATCTTACTATAGATTATATAAATATAAATTAATTCTATATCTCTATAACTTATGATAAAAAAGAGTCGAATCTTCTATTACGTAATTTTTATTTGATTGATTTAGCTCAAAAAGGACATAGTTATCCTAGGTTTAAACTAAATCGCTACAAAAAATTACGTAATTACTCATGATTGACTCTCATCTCCTTTTCCACAAATAGATAATTTTACTATATTATAAATAATTATATATTGATATTACTAAAATGTAAAGGTCTATATTTAATATTATTCCCTGTATTTCACATAAATATTATCCTTGCATAAATTTATATATCCTTAAACACAGACTTATTCTTTCTTTACTAAAAATAAAAATCATGGTTCGATGCTTTTAAAGCATCGAACCATGATTTTTTTAGATATCTTTATTTAACTTAAATTTCTATTCTTAAGTGTATTTTTTATTACTAATAATTTATTCAACTGTCACTGATTTAGCTAAGTTTCTAGGCTTATCAACATCACAGTCTCTCATTACTGCTACATGGTAAGATAACAATTGTAGAGGTATAACATTTAATACTGATGTGATTTCATCTATAATATCTGGAATATAAATAACAGAATCTGCAGATTTCTCTATTTCTTTATTCCCCTTTTTAGCAATTGCTATAACATTTGCTCCCCTTGCTTTAACTTCTTTTATATTACTTAACATTTTATCATATAATTTATCCTGGGTAGCTACAGCTATAACTGGAGTACCATCTTCTATTAATGCAAGGGTACCATGCTTTAATTCTCCTGCTGCTATAACTTCTGAGTGTATATATGAAATCTCTTTTAATTTTAATGATCCTTCCCTAGCCACATCATAATCTGCTCCTCTACCTATATAGAATACATGCTCCGCTATATATATATCTTTAGCAATCTCTTTAATTTTTTCTTCTTCTTTTAATAAACTTTCAACCTTTTTAGGTAATGTATTTATTTCAGCTATAATAGCTTCATATTCTTTTTTAGTAATTGTACCTTTTTTACTAGCCATATCCAGTGCTATTAATGCTAATGAAACTAGTTGTGTTGTATATGCCTTTGTTGATGCAACTGCAATTTCAGGTCCAGCCCATGTATATAATACATCGTGAGCTTCTCTAGAAATTGAACTACCAACAACATTTGTAACAGCCATAACTCTAGCTTTATTTTCTTTAGCAAGTCTTAGAGCTGCTAAAGTATCTGCAGTTTCTCCTGATTGACTTACAACTATCATTAATGTGTTTTCATCTATAAAAGGATTACTATATCTAAATTCCGATGCAACATCTACAATAACCGGTGCTTTAACATACTTTTCTATTAAAGTCTTTCCTAATAAACCAGCATGATAAGCTGTACCACAGGCTATAATATAAACTTTATTTATCTTTTCTAATTCCTCTTTTGTAATTTTTATATCATCTAATTTTATTCCATTACTTGTTATTCTTGGAGATAATGTATCATTAATAGCCTTTGGTTGTTCATATATTTCTTTAATCATAAAGTGGTCATATCCACCCTTTTCAGCTGCTTCAACATCCCAATCAACCTCTAATATTTCCTTATCTATAGGAGAACCATCTAATGTCATAAGACTTATACTATCCTTTTTTATAACTGCCATTTCTCCATCATCTAATATATATACCTTTCTTGTATGCTTTAATATTGCTGGTATATCAGATGCTAAAAAGTTTTCGTCTTCTCCTATACCTATTATTAATGGACTATCCTTTCTTACTGCTATTAATTTATCAGGATGTGCTTTATCCATAACTCCTAAAGCATAAGCTCCTTCTAATTTAGAAACTGCCTTTTTTACTGCCTCTAATAAATTCCCTTCATTAAAATAGTCAACTAAATGTGATATTACCTCTGTATCAGTTTCTGAAACAAATTTATATCCTTTTTCAATAAGCTCTTCTTTAATTTCTATATAATTTTCAATTATACCATTATGAACGATTGTAAGACTTCCTGTAGTATTAGCATGGGGATGGGAATTTACATCAGATGGAGCACCATGGGTTGCCCACCTTGTATGTCCTATCCCAGTTTTTCCAATTAACTCTTCATCAACAATCTTTTCTTCTAATACTGAAAGTCTACCTTTATATTTTCTAACTTTAATTTCATTATCTTGTAATATTGCAATACCCGCTGAATCATAACCTCTATATTCAAGTTTAGCAAGTCCATCTATTAATATTTTACTAGCTTCTTTATTTCCTATATATCCAACTATTCCACACATTATTTAAATACCTCCAATTAATATCATTTCTA
>VEND01000125.1 GCA_009711765.1 Bacillota bacterium
CAAAACAATGGGCTATTTTGCTTATTTTTATGCAAAAAAATCAAATCTGTTAATAAAGATATTACTCCTATTTTACTTATCCACAACAAACTTTTCATCTACTCTCAAAAAAATGGGGAAACTCTAAATTTTTATAATACCCAAAAAATATATAAAAAAAAGCAACCTATAGGTTACTTTTAAATATCTGTCAATCATTTTGCTATTTTTTTATATACATCCTTCTTTTCTAATCGATGTAACTAAGGAATACATCTTAAGTTTCTAAAGGTAGATTTCTCCTAATATAAGTCTTATTTCATTTAGTCATTTACAAAATACTTATAATGATACTATCCAACTATAATTCTTTTATCTGTAACTATATATTTCATAGGAACATCGTATTTACCCACAGGAACCCTATCAACTATTTGAAAATCATAACAAATAGCAACCGTTTGAATATCTTTATCTATGTTATTTAAAAACCTATCATAAAATCCTCCACCATAGCCTATCCTGTTACAGCTTTTATCAAATACAGATCCTGGTACTATAACTAAATCTAACTCTTCATGGTCTATTTGTCTAATACAATCCTTTTTAGGTTCTAAATATCCATAGGAACAAACTTCAAGATCATTTTCTTTATCTTTAAGCTTACTTGCAATCATTTTCTTTTCTTTTTTATAACAATAGGGTATATAAACATTTTTACCTAATCCTGAGCATATATCTATTAATTTAAATGTATCCACCTCATTATTAAAACTTAAATATATCATTATATTTTTACTTTCTTTAAATACAGGCATCTTAGTTAAAGTATCAATTATTTTTCCACTTAACCTATCTACCTCTTCTGTAGCCATATTATTCCTTTTTGTTATTGCATTTTTCCTTAACACATCCTTAGCCTCAGTCGCCATACTATACCTCCTAAAATATTCTTCTTAAGAGTTTATACCCAAAATATAATACTTTACAACTATTAAATTTATCAAATATTTGAATAAATTTCAATTAAATCAAAAAATAAGCCGATCAAAAGATATTTAACTTTGACCGACTTAACACTTTTTATAATCTTACTTATTGAATGCGATTAGATAATACTTATCGTCTAAATCTTTTTCTAATCTTTTTATTTTTTCTAGCTGATTACCCTTAAGATTAGCTAAAGGTACTTCATTTAATTTATTTTTCATTTCCACTCAAAAAACCTCCTTTTTTAGACTTTTTATCATCTATGGCTCTTATAATATTTACCATAGTGTTATTCTTTCTCAATGAAAAATATTTATTATGACTAAACTTCTAAGTTATGTATATCTATAACACTAAAAAAGAGACAAAACCATAAGGCTTTGTCTCTTTTATCTAACAACTAGATGATCCACCATCGGATGTTATTTGAAATCCTCTATTAAAAAAGTGGTTGCTATAGTCTATATGGAAATTTTTAAATTGTTTAACTAAATCCTTATCTACTAAGAAGTTTAAACCTCCATTTTCAACTGCTTCATCATTTTCCTTTTGCTCATCCAGAGCAAGGCCAAAGCTAGGTCCACCTCAACCAACACCTGCTATATAAACCCTAACATCCTTAACTTCACTATTTTTTTTGTTAATAACTTCTTTAAGTTTATCTAAAGCATTATCTGTAATATCTATTTTCATCTTTAAAACCTCCCATAATCTTTGTTATTACTTATATACCCCTAAGGGGTACCTTTAAACATTATTATATTTACTTTTTATTCAAATGTCAAATTTATAGTAAAATAATATTACTTATAAGAATTACTGAAAATATTATAAAAGTTAATCCTTCATATTCCTTTGTTAACTCTTCTATTAAAATACCAATTAGAAATATTACCGATGAAATTAATAAAATATTTTCATTTTTATAAAAACTTTGAAATTTAATGCTCCATACTCCTATCCCCATGGCTAAATAAAAGGAATATACATATACATTAAATATTTTTTTAAAAGAAATATTTTTATATCTAGAAAAGATAAGTATTATTAAAATTCCTGTAAATACTCCACCTATTAAGGATAAATTATTATGATTTAATCTAAATATAGAAAAAAAATCATTCTTATATAAGTCAAAATTAACTATTACATAAAAGAACCTTGAACCTATAAAACTAAATAATACTAAATAAAAATATCCATCCTCTAAAATTTTAAAATCTAAATTTGTTTCCTTTGATTTAATTTTAAGTATTATATATCCTGAAACTATAGATATTAAACTAAAAAACATAAACCATGTTATACGTATTGAACCAAAGGATATAAAAAAAGGCTTCATTTAAGACTCATTCCTAATTTGATTTAGTATATCTTTCATTTGGGGATAACTCATCCTTCCTGGTACTCCACCTAATAATATTCCATCCTTACTAATAAAATATGTTGTAGGTAACCCTCCTATTAAATATTTTCTATTAATTTCACCTGATTTGTCTAATAAAACAGGAAAGGTATATCCTCCCTTATTAATATATTCCTTTACAGTTTCTATTGACTCTCTAGCATTAACAGCTAATATAACAAAATCTTTCTCCTTATTTTCATTATATAATTTTTCAAAATCAGGCATTTCTTTATCACAATGTCCACACCATGTTGCCCAAAAGTTTAACATAACTATTTTACCTTCATAATCACTTAAAGATACCTTTTCTCCTTGAAGGTTTTCTAATGTAAAATCAGGCGCTTTTTTTCCTACCTTTATTTCTTCATTATCAGTTTCTTTATCTTTATTTTCATCTTTATCTTCACTTTTAGTATCTTTATTATTTTCATCTAAATTTTCTTTTACCGTTTCAGGTTCACTTTCATTTATAAGTCCGTATCCAAAGTAAACTGAAACTATCAATAATAAAGCTAAAGAAATTAAGATGATTATTTTTTTATTCAAAATATCACTCCCTATAATAAATTTGCTATAATTTTTATTTTATTAAAAAATATCAAAACCCCGAATATAATCATTACAATTCCACTTACCTTAGACATATATCCGATTATTTTTTCTGTTTTCTTTAGAAAGTTACCAAACCTTTGTATAAATAAAGCTGTTAATATAAAGGGTATGCTCATCCCTAAAGAATATGTTGAAAGTAACATTACACCCTTTGATAAAGTAGCTTCACTACCTGCATAAAAAAGTATAGATGCTAAAATAGGACCAAAACATGGAGTCCATCCAGCAGCAAAGGCCATTCCCATAAATAAAGAACTAAACCAATTAGTAATTTTTTTAGGTCTAATTTTTCTTTCTTTACTTAATATATTTAACTTAAGCAAACCTATCATATTAAGGCCAAATAAAAATATGAAAAATCCGCTTATCTTTGTTATGATCTCTTTATTTCTAATAAAAATTTTTCCAATAAAACTTGCCGATACACCCATAAGCATAAATATAATACTAAATCCTAAAATAAATCCTAAAGTTCTTAAAAGCACAAAGGATTTATTATTTATTATCTCATCCTCCATTGTAGTCCCGGTTATATACATAATATAAGCTGGGATAAGGGGTAAAATACAAGGTGAAAAAAAAGAAATAAACCCTGCAGAAAAAGCTATTGGTATTGATACATCTCCCATATTAATGCCTCCTTTCATAAGATTGTACCATACGGGGGTATAGTTGTAAACATTTCCTTTAATAAAAAAACTTATTTACCCCCTTAGGGATAAATAAGTTAATCTTTTTTATCATTTACAAAGGTACTTATTCTTTCACTACACATTTTACAACTCTCAGCATCCTTATTAATACAAGGATTAACATGAACTAATACATCCTTAACATACCCTATTTTTTTATGGACTATTTCTTCAACATCCTCTGCTATTTCATGTCCCTTTAATACAGTAATATTAGGATCTACAGCAATCTCAATATCAACAAAGGCCTTAGAACCATGTTTTCTAGCCTTTATATCATTTACTATCTTAACACCCTTATGTTTCATTATTTTATCTACTATATCCTTTAATTCATCCTCACTAAGGGATATATCCATAAGTTCATTATACCCTTGAAAAAATATCTCAAAACCAACTTTAATAACTATTCCTGATACTATTATACCCGCTAGGGGATCTAAAAAACCATATCCTAATCTTGCCCCTATAATACCTATTAAGGCAGCTAGAGATGATAAAGAATCTGATCTATGGTGCCATGCATCTGCTATAAGGGCACTACTATTTATTTTTTCTCCAGTTTTTTTACTTATTCTAAACTGTAATTCCTTAATTAATATTGATATTACAGCTGCCCATATGGCAGATACTCCTGGTATAGTCGCTTGATTTGTAAATATTAATTTTAAAGATGAATAGCCTATATTTAATCCCACTGCAATAAGTAATAATGAAAGTAAAAAAGATGCTATTGACTCTGCCTTTTCATGACCATATTGATGTTTTATATCCTCAGGCTTTCTTGCTATAAATAATCCTACTATAAGTCCTAATGAACTTCCTACATCAGAAAAGGAATGAACTCCATCTGCTAATATGGCATTAGAATTAGATATTAAACCTATAGTTACCTTTCCCACAGCTAAAATAAGATTTAAAATTATAGTTATCCATAAAACCCTTTGTCCTTTCTTATATCTTTTTATATCTTCATTCAAAATTTTTCCACCTCTTCTCAATTGAAATAACATTACTAAATATTATACTATATTATATAGTAGTTTAAAAGGCTTTATTACAGTTTTTTATGAGTTTTATTTTATTGTAATGCATTATCAATTGATAATTACTATTCTTTAATACTAAGTTTTATATAAAACTCTACTCCATCCTTTTTATTAATCACACCGTAATGTCCATTATGAAGATTTATTATTCCCTTTACAATGGATAAACCTAATCCAGTTGTTCCATATTTTCTATTTCTTGATTTATCTACTTTATAAAAACTATCCCATATTTTTTCTGTTTCTTCTTTAGATATATTATTACCACTATTTTTTACACATACCCTAACTAAGCTATTATTCTTTGTAATTTTAATTGATATTTCCTTTCTTTCATCTATATGGTTTAAAGCATTATTTATATAGTTAATTAAAACCTGTCTAAGTCTTAACTCATCACCTAATACATAAATCTCTCTTAAATTATTTTTAAATCTAAAATTAATATCCCTTTCATTAAATACTTTTTTATATTTATTTATCACACTTTCTACTACATCTATTAAATTTATTTTTTCTTTTTTTAATTTAAATTTACCTAACTGTAGTTTTGATAAATCTAAAAGGTCTTTAACTAACTTCTCCATATTCTTAGTTTCATCTATTATTACATCACAATAATAATCCTTACTTTCCCTATCTTCATTAACATTATCCTTAAGCCCCTCAGCAAATCCCTGTACTAAAGATATTGGAGTTTTTAATTCATGGGATACACTAGAGATAAATTCCTTTCTCATCATTTCTAATTTTTTTTCTTTTTCTATATCCTTTTTTAAGTCTTTATTAGCTTTATTAAGTTCGTTTATGGTTTTATCAAGTTTATCTGATAAATAGTTTATATTTTTTCCTAACTCTCCTATTTCATCATCACTTTTATAACTAAATTTATCACTAAAATCTAATTTAGCCATATTTTTAGTTATATCATTAAGCCTTATGATAGGTTTTATTATAACTTTTGAAAATATATAAGCAATTATTATCGCTATTATTAAAGATATTAAACCTATATAAATATGAAAATCCTTAGCTATATTAACCCCTTCTTTAATAGAGGCTATTGAGGATTGTAATATTAGATAATCACCATTTTTAAGATGAGTCATATATATTAAAAATTTAGTATTAAAATTTGGATGGATGAAGGTATCTAAAACTTCCTTACCCTTTGATAAATCTTTAATATTATCCTTTAGATACTTATATGTAAATCCTGACATACCCTTATTGTTTCTTCCAGTCATAAAGGAAGTATATTTTATAGTCCCTTTATTATTTAGTATCGTTATATTTCCATTTATATTATTTTCTATTTCTTCAAGTTGAAATAAAATATCTTCACTTTTATAATCCTTTTTTACGATTTCTCCATAATGAATTAAATTTTCCTTTTTTCTTTTTAAATAATACTTTTCTAAGTAAGCAGCATTAAAAAACCAAGATAGACCTATAATTAAAATAGAAAAACAAGTTATAACAATAAAGAGTTTTATTTTTATTGATTTTTTCATTCCTTCACCTCAAATCTATAACCTACACCTCTTACTGTATCTATAAACTTACTTTTATCCTTTAGTTTTATCCTTAGTCTTTTTATATGGGTATCCACGGTTCTTAAATCTCCAAAATAATCATATCCCCAGATACTATTTAATAATTGTTCCCTAGTTAAGGCTTTATTCTTATTTTCTATTAAATAAATTAAAAGATCATATTCCTTAGGAGTTAATCCTACTTCTTTACCATCTATAAAAATTCTATGGGCTTCATCATCGATTTCTATGCCCTTTACCTTTATTTTTTCTTTTCTAATTACATTACACCTTTTAAGAAGGGCTTTCACCCTTGCAACTAATATTTTAGGACTAAATGGCTTAGTAATATATTCATCTGCTCCTAATTCAAACCCAAATAGCTCATCAGACTCTTCACTTCTAGCAGTTAACATAATTATAGGAACATCTGAAGATTTCCTAATTTCTCTACATACTGTCCATCCATCATATTCTGGAAGCATTATATCAAGTATTAATAAATCTATATTTTCTTTATTAAATATATCTAAAGCTTTTTTACCATCCTCTGATTTATAAATAATAAAGCCCTCTCTTTTTAAATAATCTCCTATTAATCGTCTCATTCTCATTTCATCTTCTACTATTAAAATCTTTTTAAAGCTCATTTCATTTCACCTCTAAACCCTATTTACCCTTATTATATAGGAAAAATCTTTTCAATTTATGTTTTTTAAAAAGTTTTTAAAAATATATTAAAATACCCTATTGAATATTTTATTCAATAGGGTTAAATATTATTGAAATAACAATCTATCACTTAATAAATCCTTAGATTGAATCCTTTCAAAGTAACTCATAAGTTTATCAATTGTTAAACTTTTCTTTTCTTCACCTTTAATATCTATAACAATTTCTCCCTGATGAAACATTAGGATTCTGTTTCCAACATTTATAGCTTGATTTAAATTATGGGTAACCATTAAAGTTGTGATTTTCTTTTCTTTAACTATACTTTTAGTTAAATCAACTATTATTTTTGATGTCTTAGGATCTAGAGCCGCTGTATGCTCATCTAATAACAATAAGTCTGGATTTGACATAGTAGCCATAATCAATGATAAAGCCTGCCTTTGACCACCTGATAATAATCCAACCTTAGTATTTAACTGTCCTTCAAGTCCTAATGAAAGTTTAGATAAAATCTTTATAAAATATTCTTTATTTTTCTTAGAAACTCCCATGGTTAAACCAAATCTTTTTCCTTTATTATAAGCCATAGATAAATTTTCTAAAATTGTCATTGACGGTGATGTCCCCAATGATGGATCTTGAAAAACCCTTGATATATGTTTTGTCCGTTTATATTCAGGTAATTTATTAATAGTCTTATCATTTAGTTTTAAATATCCCTGATCTTCTTTAATTGAACCTGATATAATATTTAAAAGACTAGATTTACCAGCTCCATTACTTCCAATTATGGTTATAAAATCACCCTTTTTAACATCTAGGGAAAATCCTTTAAATACTTTTTTCTCATTCACTGTACTTTTATTGAAGGTTTTAGACAGATTCTGAATTTGTAACACGACGTCCACCTCCTATAGTGAATAGTTTCTTCCCTTTAAAGCTAAATTTCTTATTATTTATTGCTAAGGCTATTATTACAATAACTGAAGTTATTAGTTTTAAATCTGTAGGGGGAAACCCTAGCTTTAATGCAAAGGCTGTACTTGTTTTATATAATAATGAACCAAATAAAGCCATTGTAGTTGGTAAAATAAAAGATGTCCCTTTAAAAATAGATTGACCAAATATTATAGATGCAAGGCCCATTACTATAATTCCTCTGCCCATTCCAACGTCTGAAAATCTTTGATATTGAGCCATCATAGATCCTGATAAAGCAACCAATCCATTAGATATCATAAGGGCAGCTATTTTCGTTATTCCAATATTAATACCAAGTGAGGTTACTAATTTAGGATTATCCCCTGTAGCCTTAACTAAAAATCCAAATTTAGTTTTTAAAAATAAGTCTAATAAAAGCTTCATAATAAAAGTTATTATTACTATGATAAATATTGGTTTTATGTTATTACTAAAAATTGTTGTTTTATTAAATAAAGGCACATTTGCTTTCCCCATTATTCTTAAATTAACAGAATACAAACCTATCATAACAAGTATCCCTGATAATAGATTTGTTATTTTATATTTAACATGTAAAAAACCTGTTATTGCCCCTGAAACCATTCCTACTAAAAATGATAAAAACAAAGCTATAAATGGATTAATTCCTAAACTTAAGGATTGTGCTGTTATTGCAGCTCCTAAAGGGAAACTACCATCTACGGATAAGTCAGGAAAATCTAGTATTTTATATGTTATATATACTCCAAGAACCATTACTCCAAATATAAGTCCCTGTTCTAGGATACTAATCCAAAAGTCTATCATCCTATTCACCGCCTTTAATTTCTAAAGAAGAATCTAATATATCCTTAGGAATATCTATATTTAATTTTTCTGCTACCTCGATATTAACAATACTTTCGGTATCTTTTAGAGTATTAATAGGCATATCCTTTGGCTTTTTTCCGTTTATAACATCCACTGCCATTAGTCCCGTTTCAAATCCTAATTTATAATAATCTATACCCTCGGTAGCTAAAGCCCCAGATTCAACATGGGATTTTTCAGCCCCTATAATTGGTATGCTTTTTTTCATACATTCATCAGAAATTAATGGCATAGAAGATGCAACTAAATTATCAGTTGGTGTATATAAAACATCTATCTTTTCAAGTAAAGCATCTAAAGATTGTGCAACTTCATTTACGCTAGTTACTCCTGTAGTTATTATTTCAACATCAAACTCCTTTGCAACTTCCTTTGCCTTATCTACCTGAATTTCAGAGTTAACTTCACTGGTATTATATAAAATTCCTATCTTTTTTGCTTTAGGTATTAACTTTTTCAACATCTTAAATTGTTTTTTTATAGGTGTAGCATCACTTGTTCCTGTTACGTTTGTCTGTGATTTATCTAATGACTTTACTAACCCAGATTTTAAAGGATCTGTTACAGCAGTTATTAAAATTGGTGTATCCTTTGTTATATTATAAGCTGCTTGTGCTGTTGGTGTTGCTATTGCAAGGATCATATCTTTCTTTTGAGATACAAAGTTTTCTGCAATAGTCTGAGCTGTAGGTATATCTCCCTGAGCATTCTGAGAATCAATATCTATATTCTCTCCATCCTTAAAACCCTTTGACTCTAAAGCATCAATAAACCCCTTACGACTTGCATCAAGGGCTGGGTGTTCAACTATCTGGGTTATCCCTATTTTTACTACATCTTCCTTTAAATCTTCCCTAGGTGTATTACACCCACCTAAAATTAATGTGATTAAAACAATAAAAATACTTATACATTTTACCTTCTTTCCTACCATACTACCATCCTCCTATGTTTTTATATTTAGTTATTAGGTTTATATTGATTTAAATATTAACTTATATAAGACCTATAACATAAAAAAACTCCCCAAAAGGAGAGTTATAAGCGTAATTAAATAGACCTTAGACATATTAAGCCCATCTAAGGATTATTTATACAGTTATCTCCTACCAATCTACCATTCTACATATATCTACTATACTACTTATCTACAGAGCCTACTTTAATCTACTAAATTATGATTGATTATATCTAAATTCCTATTCTTTGTCAAGAAATTTGAAAAGTTAATATTTTACACCTAGAAAAAAGCTTTATTTTTCTAATTCAGGTATAGACCGATGACCTAATCCTATTACTACTTCATTTAAATGCAGTAATCCTATACTCATAAAAATACATACACTTAAATGTTCATTACAACGTGCAATTCCTATCTTTCCACCTACATTTAACCCATTAGCCTTTGTTGAAACTTGTATTATAGCCTCTCTAGCTGCACCGGCCACAGCTCCATCATGGACATGACACTCCTTTATAATTCCACTTCTTCTAGATGCTACTATAGCTCTTTCTATAATTTTAGGTATAGAGTCATTTAAATTTCCTCCAATATCCACTGCTACAGTTTTAACTCCTCTTTTATTAAAATCCTTTTTTAATTTTTCTTCTAAATCTCTAGATGAGGATATCGCCATTTCTACAGAAGCCTTAGCTACATCAGTACTACTTATCTTCATATTAACACCTCCGAATACCCATTTGTTTATATCCAATTATATATTAGATGCTTTATTAAGTAAATAAAAAGCCCTATCACATATCCCTTAAGGAATAAAAACAATCGAGTAGGAGGTAGATAATTATTTTATCTACCGACCTCTCACACCACCGTACCTACCGTTCGGTATACGGCGGTTCATTAAGACAATCTAAATT
>VEND01000059.1 GCA_009711765.1 Bacillota bacterium
ATAGATCAGAAGCATATATAGGTGTATTAGTTGATGATTTAGTAACCAAAGGAACGAATGAACCATATAGGATGATGACATCAAGGGCTGAATATCGATTAACTTTAAGACAAGATAATGCAGATTTGAGGTTAACTGAAAAAGGATATAAAGTAGGTTTAGTAAGTGAAAAACGTTATGAAAAGATGGTTAATAAAAGAGAACAAATTAATAGAGAATTAAATAGACTTAAAAAAGTTAAGGTAACTCCAACTGATGAAACAAATGAATTTTTAGATAAGCTAAATAGTTCACCTCTTAAAAAACCTGTGACTCTTTTTGACTTAATAAAAAGACCTGAACTAAGTTATGATGCTTTAATAAAATTAGATAATGAACGTCCTGAACTTGCTAGAGAGATAAGGATGCAAGTCGAAATACAGATTAAATATAAAGGATATATAAAGAAACAATCAAAGCAAATAGAGCAATTTAAAAAACTTGAAGGAAAGAAATTATCAAAGGATATTGATTATAGTGAAATAAGCGGTTTAAGACTTGAAGCAAGACAAAAGTTAAACAAAATCAGACCAGATTCCGTAGGTCAAGCATCAAGAATATCAGGAGTTTCCCCTGCAGATATAAATGTGTTATTAGTTTATTTAGAACAACAAAGACGATTAAAAATGGGGAGTGAAAAAAGTGAGTAATATAGATACTTTAATCAGTGGTATTAAAGAGATTAATATTGATGTTAATAATTCAAAGTTAGAAAAATTTAAGACTTATAAACAGCTATTAAAAGAATGGAATAAAAAAATAAATATAACAGCTATAAAAGATGATGATGAGATAGACCTTAAACATTTTTTAGATAGTCTTACGATTTTTAAAACTGATTTAATTAAAGATAATAAAAAGATTATAGATATAGGTACAGGTGGTGGATTTCCAGGAGTTCCAATAAAAATCATTAATGATAGTACTGAAGTTTTATTATTAGATAGTTTAAAAAAGAGAATAAAGTATTTAGATACTGTAATAGAAGAATTGAAATTAGACAACATAAATACAGTACATGGAAGAGCAGAAGAATATGCAAAAAAACCTGAACATAGAGAAAAATATGATATAGCAGTATCGAGAGCTGTGGCTTCACTGAATATATTAAGTGAATATTGTCTTCCCTTTGTAAAGGTAGGAGGATATTTTATAGCAATGAAGGGTCCAGATTTAAAGGATGAAATTAATGAAGCAAAAAAAGCTTTAGAAACTTTAGGAGGAGAAGTTGATAAAAACATAAAAGTAAAATTACCTAACAGTGATATTACACATAATCTCTTAATTATTAAGAAGATAACAAAAACTCCGACAAAATATCCTAGAAAACCTGGTAAGCCTAAAAAAAGACCGTTGTAAAAGGTTGAAATTTAAGGATTCATGTTATACGAAAGTTTAAAAAAAATAATATAATTGGAAGGAACTCTTAATTTTATAGAGAATAAAGTATATAAACAAAGAACTAAATTAAATGGGAAAGTTATCGGGAGAGGAAGGATATTATGAGCTATTTAAATGAAGAGATCGTAAATATACCTATTGAAAAAATAAGACCTAATCCTTATCAACCAAGAAAGAATTTCAGTAAAAAGGCATTAGAGGAATTAAGTCAGTCAATAAAAGCATATGGGGTTATCCAACCAATTAGTGTAAGAAAGATTAATGATGATAGTTATGAACTAGTTGCTGGAGAAAGAAGGTTAAGAGCATCAGAATTAGCAAATCTAGAAAAGATACCATCAATAATAGTAAACATGAAAGACCAAGATTCAGCAGTATTAGCGTTAATTGAGAATTTACAAAGAGAAGATTTAAATTTTGTTGAAGAGGCAGAAGGTTATAGTAATCTAATAAATGACCATGGATTAACACAACAAGAATTAGCAGTAAAGGTAGGAAAGAATCAATCAACAGTAGCAAATAAATTAAGGATACTAAGATTATCAACGAAAGTTAAGAAAATGTTATTAGAAAATGGGTTATCTGAAAGACATGCAAGAGCATTACTTAAATTACCGGATGAATCTTTACAAGTAGCTGTTTTAGAAAGAGTAATAGCTAAGGATATGACTGTAAAGAAAACTGAAAGTTTAATAAAGGGGATGCTAGAGGATTTAACAAAGGAAGAAGAGGAAGAAAGTAAACAAAACATTAAAAGTTTAATTAATTTTAGGATATATTTAAATACTATAAAAAATGCTTATAACGCAATAAAAGATAGTGGAGTAGATGCCAAATATGAACAAAAGGATAAAGGTGAATTTATTGAAGTAGTAGTAAAAATACCTAAAAATAAGAAGGAAGCTTAGAGGATTCAATCAATTTGAATCCTTTTTTTATTGTATTTTTAATAAATCTGTTATAATTAAAATTACAAATAAGTAATTAATAGAAATGGATTACCATAAAATATAAGAAGGAAAACATAACAAGTTGAAGAAATAAAATAATAGGTACATAAACGGAGGTGGTTTTAATGTCTAAGACCATAGCGATTTTTAATCAAAAGGGTGGAGTAGGAAAAACAACAACTAATGTTAATCTAAGTTCTTGTATATCAAAGCTTAATAAAAAGGTTTTAGTTTTTGATATTGACCCACAAGGTAATACCACTAGTGGTTTTGGGATTAATAAAAAAGAAGTGGAGTATTCAGTATATGATGCTTTAGTAGGTGATGTTGATATCCATGATGTAGTTATAGAAACAGGAATTGATAATTTACATATTATACCGTCTAATGTTGATTTAGCAGGAGGAGAAATAGAATTAACAAAGAAGGAAAACAGGGAATCTTCATTAAAGAAAGTAGTGGATGATATTAAAGATGAATATGATTATATTTTTATAGATTGCCCTCCATCATTGGGATTATTAACTATTAATGCCTTAGTTGCTGTAGATAGTGTTATCATACCTATTCAATGTGAGTATTATGCTTTAGAGGGAGTTAGTCAATTAATGGATACTATTAAACTTGTCAAAAAAGGATTAAATAGAGACCTAGAAATTGAAGGCGTAGTTTTAAGTATGTTTGATGGTAGAACTAATTTATCTATACAAGTAGTAGATGAAGTGAAAAAATACTTTAAGGGGAAGGTATATACCACTATTATACCGAGAAATGTTAGATTAGCAGAAGCACCAAGCTATGGATTATCAATTGTTGATTACGATCCTCGTTCTAGAGGAGCAGAAGCTTATATGGAACTTGCAGAAGAGTTTTTAGATTACGTGGAGGATGTGATATAAATGGCTAAGAAAAAAAGGGGATTAGGAAAGGGATTATCGGCTTTAATACCAGATGAGCCTGTAGAACAAGAAAAAGAAGATGGGAATAAAGATTCTATTATAAACATAGATATAGCTTTAATAGAACCTAATGGTGGACAACCTAGAAAGGCTTTTAGTAACGAAGCTTTAGAAGAATTAACAAGATCTATAGAAAAACATGGAGTTATTCAGCCAATAATAGTTAGAAAAGTAGATGATGGATATCAATTAATAGCAGGAGAGAGAAGATGGAGAGCTTCTAAAGAAGCAGGACTTAAAGAAATACCTTGTATAGTAAAAGACATAGAACAAAATAAATCAACTGAAATAGCTTTAATAGAAAATATTCAAAGAGAAGATTTAAATTCAATAGAAGAGGCTTTAGCATATAATAATTTAATAAAAGAGTATAATCTAACACAGGAAAAAATTTCAGAAGCAGTAGGTAAAAGTAGATCTTATATAGCAAATATAATGAGATTACTAAATTTATCAGATGAGGTTATTAAATTAATAAGTAAGGGTAAGTTAACAAGTGGCCATGGAAGAACATTACTAGGTGTTAAAAATGAAAAAGAACAGATAGAGTTAGCTAAAAAAATCATAGAAAAGAATTTAAGTGTCAGAGAAACTGAAAAATTAGTAAAGAATATGCAGAAAAAGAATAATAAAAGCAATACTAAAAAAAGAAAGAAAGATCCAGTACTATTAGAATTAGAAGAAAATTTAAGGAAAAGATTTGGCACTAAAGTTAAAATTAATAGCAAAAAAAACAAAGGGAAAATAGAAATAGAATATTACAGTAACGAAGATTTAGAAAGAATATTAGAAATATTAGCATAATGTTTCATGTGAAACAATTATAAGTAGACTTCTAAAGTCTGCTTTTTTTATTAAAATATTCAACTTAAAACAAATTTAACAACTTATATAAATAAATACCATACAGAAAAGTACATTTTTCTGTTATAATGTATATATAATTGCTTAAAGACCACATAGACACTTATGATATAAATTAACAATCAAAATTAAGGAGAGATTATTATATGGAAATTATTTTGTATCAGGTAGATGCTTTTACAGACAAGCCTTTTAGGGGAAATCCAGCAGGAGTTATACCTGATGCTAAGGGAATCACTGAAAGGGAGATGCAAAACATTGCTAAAGAATTAAACCTTTCAGAGACAGCTTTTGTTATCAAGAAAAAAGATGATTTATATAGTGTTAGATTCTTTACTCCTGTTTGTGAGGTTAATTTGTGTGGACATGCTACTATAGCAACTTTTTATACACTCGCTTCTAAGGGTTATATAGGAGATATAGAAAATGGTATAGTTAAAGTATATCAAGAAACAAATGTTGGAATTTTACCTGTGGAGATATACTTTAAAGATGGAGACATCGAAAAGATAATGATGCAGCAAAAGCCCCCGGAATCTTTAAGAGAAATAGAAAATAACACCAAAGATATAATAGCAGATATATTGAATATAGACTCAGATGATATAGGACTTAATGGATATAGTATTGAACCAGAGATAATATCTACTGGGTTGTCAGATATTATTTTACCAGTAAAGAATAAAGAAGTTTTAAAAAGCATAAAGATAGATATTCAAGAATTAATAAAATTGTCAAACAGTTTAAATGTTACAGGTATCCATGCATTTACTGTTGATAATAAAGAAGTACATTGTAGAAACTTTGCTCCAGCAGTCGGTATTGAAGAAGAATCTGCAACTGGAACTTCAAATGGTGCACTTATTTATAAGTTATATAAACATGATATCATTCAAGATAATATGAGGGCATATCAAGGAGAATCTTTAGGACGTATAAGCGAAATCCAATGTGAAATACTTAAAGACGACAAAGAGATGAAGGTAAAAGTTGGAGGGAAGGCTTGTATTGTAATTGAAGGGGTAATCCATATATAATGAAACATAATATATGGTTATTCTATACCCAGGATTGTTAAAAATTTGATAAGATATAATATAAATGGAAAGATAACCAAGGAAATTTTTGTTTTTGTAAAGTTTTTAACAAAAACAATTGACATAAATTAAATAGATTATGTATAATAAATACGGAAGACAGACAGTTACATTTTAGTGGTAAAGATTAAAGAAAAGGTTTGCAGTTTAGTAACCAACAAAAAAAGTTTAAGACTATTTTGTTGGTTTGTTTATATCTGACATGGTTAATTTATTAACTAACAAAGGAAGATTTTTACCACAGAAGTTAACGAGGTAAATTATATTTAAGGGAGGGTTAATGATGGAATTTAAATTTGACTGGGAAAAAAATGCAAGTAAGATTGAAAAGTTAAAAGAAATTATTGAAGAAAAGAAACAGAAAAAAGGACCATTAATGCCAGTTTTAAATCAAGCACAAAAGTTATTTGGTTATTTACCTATTGAAGTTCAGAGAATAATATCTGAAGGGTTAAATATACCATTAGCTGAGATTTATGGTGTAGCTACTTTCTATTCGCAGTTTTCACTAATACCTAAAGGTAAATATACTATAGGTGTTTGTTTAGGAACTGCATGTTACGTAAAAGGTGCACAGGATATTATTGACAGAATAAAAGATGAACTTGACCTTGAAGTTGGGGGAACTACTAAAGATAGAAAATTCTCTTTAGAAGCAACTAGATGTATAGGTGCTTGTGGATTAGCACCAGTAATGACTGTTAATGAAGATGTATACGGAAAGTTAAATGCAGAAGAAGTTCCAGGCATAATTAAAAAATATTAATGATAGTTTAGCTTATAAAAAGCAAACGGGGGTGTATTATATTGAAATCACTTGAAGAATTGAAAAAAATAAGAGAAGAAGCTAGAAAGAAAGTTGATTTAAGGGAAGAAAAAAAAGGAACTAGAATAGTTGTAGGCATGGCAACTTGTGGAATATCAGCAGGAGCAAGACCTGTTTTAATGGCATTATTAGAAGAAGCTAAGAAAAGAAATTTAAATGATGTAACGGTTAATCAGACTGGTTGTATAGGAGTATGTAGATTAGAACCTATAGTTGAAGTATATAGACCTGGAGAAGAGAAAGTAACATATGTAGATATGACTCCGGAAAAAGCAAAGAAAGTTATAGCAGAACATATAGTTAATGGGAAAGTTGTTACTGAATATACAATTGGAGCATACGAAGAGTAAAATTGTTTCATGTGAAACATTCATAATGTAAAGGAGGTCAAGGAAATGGAATTATATAGATCACATGTGCTTATTTGTCGTGGTACTGGATGTACTTCTTCAAAATCAGATGATATGGAAGTAAAATTAAACGAACTTATAAAGGAAAAAGAATTAGACAAAGAAGTTAAAGTAGTAAGAACAGGATGTTTTGGATTATGTGAAGCTGGACCAATAATAGTAGTATATCCAGAGGGTGCATTCTATAGTCATGTAAAATTAGAAGATATTGATGAAATAGTAGAAGAACATCTATTAAAGGGAAGAATAGTTGATAGATTATTATATAAAGGTGAAGAAGAAGAAAAAATCAAATCAGTTAATGAGGTAACTTTCTATAAAAAACAAAAAAGGGTTGCATTAAAAAATTGTGGTGTTATTGACCCAGAAGATATAAATGAGTATATTGCATATGATGGTTATATGGCATTAGGTAAAGTTTTAACTGAAATGGAACCTAAAGATGTAATAAATGTAATAAAGGATTCAGGATTAAGAGGTAGAGGTGGTGGAGGATTCCCATCAGGACTTAAATGGGACTTCACATCTAAAGCAGAAGGTGACCAAAAGTACGTATTATGTAATGCCGATGAAGGGGATCCTGGAGCTTTCATGGATAGAAGTATATTAGAAGGAGACCCTCATGCTGTAGTTGAAGCAATGGCTATTGCAGGTTATGCAGTTGGTGCTAATCAAGGATATGTTTATATTAGAGCTGAATATCCTATAGCAGTTGAAAGACTTCAATTAGCAATCGATCATGCTAGGGAAAAAGGTTTACTAGGAGAAAACATTTTTGGAACAGACTTTAATTTTGATATGGAAATAAGATTAGGTGCTGGAGCTTTTGTATGTGGTGAGGAAACTGCATTAATAGCTTCTATAGAAGGTGAGAGAGGTATGCCTAGAAACAAACCACCTTTCCCAGCAAATAGTGGTTTATGGCAAAAACCAACATTAATAAATAACGTTGAAACTTATGCAAATGTTAATCAAATTATTCTTAATGGTGCTGATTGGTTTAAAGGTATTGGAACTGAAAAGTCACCTGGAACTAAAGTATTTGCATTAGGTGGAAAGATTAATAATACAGGTCTTGTTGAAATACCAATGGGAACTCCATTAAAAGAAGTAATTTATGAAATAGGTGGAGGAATACCAAATGGTAAGAAATTTAAAGCAGTTCAGACAGGAGGACCTTCAGGTGGATGTATTCCAGCAAATTTAATAGATACACCAATAACTTATGACTCATTAACTGAAATTGGATCTATGATGGGTTCAGGTGGAATGATTGTAATGGATGAAGAAACTTGTATGGTTGATATAGCTAGATTCTTCTTAGACTTTACAGTTGAAGAGTCATGTGGTAAATGTCCTCCATGTAGAATAGGAACTAAGAGGATGTTAGAAATATTAGAAAGAATTACTAGTGGTAATGGTGAAGCAGAAGATATAGATAAATTAGAGAGATTAGCAGAAAACATTAAATCATCTGCACTGTGTGGACTTGGTCAGACAGCACCAAACCCAGTGTTATCAACATTAAAGTATTTTAGAGATGAATATGAAGCACATGTTAATGAAAAAACATGTCCTGCTGGAACATGTAAGGATTTAGTTTCTTACTCTATAGACCCTGAAGCATGTAAAGGATGTACTCTTTGTGCAAAGGCTTGTCCAGTGGATGCAATTTCAGGTGAAAGAAAAGAAGCTCATGTTATTGACCAAGATAAATGTATCAAGTGTGGAGCTTGTGAAGAGAAGTGTCCGTTTGGAGCGGTTGTAAATAAATAAAAAAATTATAATGCGGTTAAATATAAATCAATAAGATAGTAAAGGGGTGTAAATTAATGAGTAAAGTTACTGTTATAATAGACAATCAAGAAGTTCAAGTTCCGGCAGATTATACAGTGCTTCAGGCAGCTAGAAGTAATAATGTTCATATACCAACACTTTGTTATCTAGAAGGTATAAATGAAGTTGGCGCATGTAGAATGTGTCTAGTGGAAGTAGAAGGAGCAAGAGGACTTCAAACTTCTTGTACACTAAAAGTAAGTGACGGAATGGTAGTTAAAACAAATACTAAAAAAGTTAGAGAAGCTAGAAAAGCAACTTTAGAATTATTGCTTTCAGATCATGATAGAGAGTGTTTAACTTGTGATAGAAATAGAAACTGTGAATTACAAACTCTTGCAGAAGAATTAGGAATTAAGGATGTAGCATTTGAAGGTGAAAAGAATGTTAGTTATGAGGATACTTCTTCTCCTTCTATAGTAAGAGATCCTAATAAATGTATACTTTGTGGTAGATGTGTAGGAGTATGTAATGATGTTCAAAAGGTAGGAGTATTAGGATTTACTAATAGAGGTTTTGATACAGTAGTTGGACCAGCATTTGATAAGAAGATGGATGAAATCCCTTGTATCAACTGTGGACAATGTATAGCGGCATGTCCAGTAGGGGCTTTAAAAGAAAAAGAAGAAATAGATTATGTATGGGAAGCTATAGAAGATGATAATAAACACGTAGTAGTTCAAACAGCTCCAGCAGTAAGAGCTGCATTAGGAGAGGAATTTGGACTTAAAATGGGAACTAGAGTAACTGGAAAAATGGTTGCAGCATTAAGAAGACTAGGATTTGATAAAATATTTGACACAGATTTTGCTGCTGACTTAACTATCATGGAAGAAGGACATGAATTATTAGATAGATTACAAAATGGTGGAAAGTTACCAATGATTACATCATGTTCACCAGGTTGGATTAAATATTGTGAACATTACTATCCAGACTTTATAGATAATTTATCTTCATGTAAATCACCTCATGAAATGTTAGGTGCAGTTATTAAATCATACTATGCTGAAATTAATGATATTGATCCTAAGGATATATATGTAGTTTCTATAATGCCTTGTACAGCAAAGAAATTTGAAGCTGATAGAGAAGAATTAGCAGCTTCAGGATATCCAGATGTTGATGCTGTATTAACAACTAGAGAATTAGCAAAAATGATAAAACAAACTAGAGTTGATTTTGTTGAGTTACCAGATGAAGACTTTGATGAAGTTCTTGGTGAATCAACTGGTGCATCAGTAATATTTGGAGCAACAGGTGGAGTTATGGAAGCCGCTTTAAGAACTGTTGCAGAAGTAGTTACAGGTGAACAATTAGAAGCTCTTGATTTTGAACAAGTAAGAGGGACTAAAGGAATTAAAGAAGCTACTGTTAATTTAAATGGTACAGAAGTTAAAGTTGCTGTTGTTCATAGTACAGGGCAAGCAAGTAAATTATTAGATCAAGTTAAATCAGGTGAAAAAGACTATCACTTCATAGAAGTTATGGGATGTCCAGGCGGTTGTGTAACCGGTGGAGGGCAACCTCATATTAAGCCTGAAGATAGATTTAAAAAAGATGTAAAAGCTGAAAGAGCAAAAGCTTTATACAATGAAGATAAATCTAAGAAAATAAGAAAATCTCATGAGAATCCAATGATTAAGAAAATTTATGATGAATATTTTGAAAAGCCAAATAGTCATAAAGCTCATGAACTTCTTCATACTCATTATGTTAAAAGAGAGAATTATCCTTTAGATAAGTAATCTAAAAGCTCTGACCAAAGGTCAGAGCTTTTTTTATAAAAAAATCAATTAAAATATGAGAAAGTATTATGGAAATTTATTATATCCATAATACTTTTTTTATTGTTTAAGAAAGTATAAAATTTTTTGATATAATAGAGTAGGTGAAAGTCAGATGATGTCTATACCACAGAATTTATGCAAACTATTTACAGTAAAAATATGGTTGCGCTTAAGGAGGTAACTATGGGTACTGGAATAATCAAAAAA
>VEND01000159.1 GCA_009711765.1 Bacillota bacterium
AGTTGGGTATTTCTCTTCATAATGTTGGTGTGGATTACATTACTAAGTATAATTTTAAAAAAGTACAATTGTGTCATAAATTCTCAGGAGCAAAGGAAATAACTTCATTATTAAAGTTAAATAAAAAACATCCAATAAAGGTAGTATATCATGCTCCAGTTTTTCATCAAGCAGATCCCACATCTACTTATTATTTAAATAGTAATAGTAGATTGAGAAATGCTACATTTGATATATTAGAAGTTAATTTAAAAATGGCACAGAGTTTACCCACCGACTATGTTATAGTACATTTCACTTCAAAGGATATAGATGAAAAAATAGATGATAAAGGATTACTTAAATTAGCTAAAGAAAGTCTAGAAAGACTTAATGATTTAAGTGAAAAATATAATATACCAATATATTTAGAATACAATGGTTATAATGATAGATTTTATGATCCTGATAAATGGATTGATTTAATTAAAGATTTAAATAATTTAGGGATTTGTCTTGATACAGGGCATTTATCCATAGCATGTAAACTTCATGATATGGATTATTTTAAAACTTTAAGAAAACTTTTGCCGAGGATTAAATCCATGCATTTATGGAATACTAGAGGATTAGAAGATATTAATAAATTTGGACATATTCCAGTTCATCCTAGTCAATTAAAAGAAGATGGATGGATAGATATTGAGAAAACTCTAAAAGAGGTTCTTTATTATAACTATGATACATCAGTAGTTTTTGAACCTGATTTTAAATATAGAGATAAATTATATGCAAAAGAGGGTATAGACTGGATAAATAATATGATATATGATATTAAAGGATTTAGGGAAAATTCAATGGAAGTTAAGTAGTCCAAAAGAAAAAGATGGGGTGATAACTATGGATTTTATGGATAAATATGATATGTGGTTAAATAATGATTATTTTGATAAGGAAACAAAGGATGAGTTAAAAGAAATTAAGGATAATAAAAAAGAAATTGAAGATAGGTTTTATACAGATTTAAAATTTGGCACAGGGGGTTTAAGAGGAAAAATAGGTGCAGGTACTAATAGGATAAATAAGTATACTGTATCTAAGGCTACCCAAGGACTTGCTAATTTTATTAAAGATTATGGAGCAGATTATAAAAAAAGAGGTGTAGTTATTGCCTATGATTCAAGATTTAAATCAAAGGAATTTGCATTAACTGCAGCTAAAGTACTAGCTGGAAATGATATAACTGCCTACGTTTTTGATGATTTAAGGCCTACACCAGAATTATCCTTTGCTGTAAGGCATTTAAATTGTGCTGCAGGTATAGTTATAACAGCAAGCCATAATCCACCGGAATATAATGGATATAAGGTTTATTGGGAAGA
This sequence comes from Bacillota bacterium, assembly GCA_009711765.1. Classification (GTDB taxonomy): domain Bacteria; phylum Bacillota; class Clostridia; order Tissierellales; family MES13; genus MES13. The sequence continues at coordinate 1,362 of VEND01000159.1, forward strand.
TGGAGCTCAAATGGTTCCAAGACTTGCTAATAAAATTATTGATAAAGTAGATGAAATCAAGGATTTTTCTAAAATAAATGTTATGAAAAAAGATGAAGCTAAGGAAAAAGGATTATTAAATATTATAGGTAGTAATATAGATGATGAATATATAAAAAGAGTTAAGGCTTTAAGTATTAAAGATGTAAATAAGGATATTAAAATTATATATACACCTCTACATGGAACAGGTAATGTTTCTGTAACAAGGGTTTTAGATGAGTTAGGTTATAGTAATGTGACTGTTGTAAAAGAACAAGAAAAACCAGATCCTAATTTTTCAACTGTTGAATATCCTAATCCAGAGGATCCTAAAGCCTTTAAATTAGCGAAAAATTTAGCAAAGGAAAATGATGCCGATATATTATTAGGTACAGATCCTGATTGTGACAGAGTTGGAGTTGTTGTTAAGGACAATAGGGGTAAGTACATAGTATTAAATGGCAATCAAACTGGGGCATTACTTCTTGATTATATATTAAGTGAAAAAGAAGAGATACCTAATAATGGTGTTTTAATAAAAACCATAGTAACTAGTGATTTAGGAAGAGTTATTGCAGATTTTTATAAAGTTGAAACTATAGATACACTAACAGGCTTTAAATTTATAGGTGAAAAAATAAAGGAATTTAAAAAAGATAATGAAAAAGAATTCTTATTTGGATATGAAGAAAGCTTTGGGTATTTAACAGGAACATTTGTAAGGGATAAGGATGCAGTCATTGCGTCTATGCTTATTTGTGAAATGGCAGACTTTTATAAAGAAAAGGGATTATCACTATATGAAGCTTTAGAAAATCTATATAAAAAGTATGGATACTACGTAGAAGAATTAGAAGCTATTAGATTAGAAGGAATAGAAGGTAAAAATAAAATTAAAAAAGTTATGGATACCTTTAGAAAAGAACCTATAAAAAATATAGGTAGTTTAAATATAAAAATCATTAATGATTATAAAGAAAGTGTAAGTAAAGATATAATTAATAATGAAACTGCTAATATTACATTACCAAAATCAAATGTATTAAAGTATGAATTTGAAGATGGTTCTTGGTATGCATTAAGACCATCAGGAACAGAGCCAAAACTTAAAATTTATCTATCTGGAAATGGAGAATCTAGGGATAAGGCACTTAAAAGAGTAAAAGAAGTTAAAAGTGAAGTATTAAAGAGAATAGAAAATATAATTAATTAGTTAAAAGGCTTATGATTAAAAATCATAAGCCTTTATTTGTATAGTTTTAAGTATTTAGTAAAAAATAAATAAGACTATAAATATGGAGAATTTTTCTTGGAGGTTTATCTATTGACAAAGAGAATAGTATATATAAGTCTTGTTTTAATTTGGTTAATAATTATATTTTCATTATCCTCAGAGGTAGGAAAAAAAAGTGATATAAAAAGTAAAACAATTGTAAATTTAATTTATGATAAATCTGATATAATAGAATTTGACAATATAACAGAGAAAGAATTAAACTATTATGTAAGAAAGTTAGGACATGTATTAGAATACTTCATACTTACTATATTTATTTTGGGACTTTTAAAAACATTAAGTATTGATATAAAATATAAGTATGGATTAGCATATTTTATTTCTACGACTTGCGCAATACTAGATGAATATAATCAAACCTTTGTTATCGGAAGGGATGGAAGAATAACTGATATTTTCATTGATAATTTAGGAATCGTTTCTGCACTGGTTATAGTATCGATTTTTCATTTACTACAAGGGACGATTAAATGGAAAACCAAAGGAGGAGAATTATGAAAAAAAATATAGTAACAATATTACTTATCATTTTAATATTGACTTCCTTTTCTCAAACAGCTCTTTGTGATAATAAAAATCCAACGAGAAAGGAATTAGAAAGAAGAATTGAAATGGTAGCGAAAAAAAGAGGTATACCATCTGTATTACTAAAAACGATTGCAAGGGTTGAAAGTGTTTATAAACATTACAATTCAGATGGAAGTGTTTATACAGGAAGTAGAGGAAGTATAGGATTAATGCAAATAAATAATAGAAGTGCAGGATTTAATACCGACAAGCTAAAATATGATATTGATTATAATATTGAAGCAGGGGCTGAAATGCTTCTAAGAAAGTGGAGTATGGCAAATAAGTATCTTCCTAAAATAGGTGATATGAATCCTAATGTATTAGAAAATTGGTATTTTGCTTTATGGGCCTATAATGGTTGGGCTAAGAGTAATAATCCTAATATGAATATAAAAAAGCATACATATCCAGAACTTATTTATTTAATAGCTGAAAATGAATATGATCAAAAAATAACTCCTTTAGATAAGAAGTTATTGCCAAAGTCAGGACTTCCTAGTAAGACTAACCATTATAAAACTCCTAAAAATTATCATACTGGAGATATTTTAATGTATAAAAAAGGTGATATAGCAAAAGTAGATGTTAATAGCTCTTTAAGGGTTAGAAAATCACCAAATGGTTCTGTAATAGGGTCTTTTAGTACAGATGAAACTATAACTATACTTAAAGGACCTACTTTAAAAGAGGGGTACTTTTGGTATAAAGCAAAGAATAGTGAAAATCTTACTGGTTGGGTTGTAGGAAACTGGATAGTAAAAACTGGAGAAAAGAAATTAGCATATAAAGATATATATAACCATTGGGCTAAGGAATATATAGAAAAATTAAAAAGTAAAGACGTATTAGAAGAGAGTAAAAATATAAGACCAAATGATTATATAACAAGGGAAGAATTTAGTGTATATCTTGCAAAAGCTTTAAATATGAAGAAGGTAGAATATAAACTAACTTATGATGATATTGACAAAGTAGATAATGAAAATATTGAGTATTTAGAATCAGTTTGTAAAAAAGGATATATAAAGGGATTTAATGAAAAATTTAAACCTAAATATAATCTAAAAAGACAGGAAGTTGCGATAATACTTAATAGGGTTTTAGGTAATGAAAATATAGATATTAAATTACCTTATAAAGATAAGGAAAAAATTTCTGAATGGGCTTTAGATTCTGTAAAATATGTTTATTCAAAGAATATAATGAAGGGTAAAGAAAATAATTATTTTAAGCCTAATGAATTTTTAACAAGAGCTGAAGCATTCAAGGTAATTACAGATATAATGAATTTAGTTAAAAAAGCGGCTTAGCCGCTTTTTTACATTTATTATAAAAAATGTGATATTATAAAATAAAAGAGTTTTCCTTAGGAGGAATAAAAATGGGAAATAGTTTTTATGATAAAGTTCATTTACACCCTGTTATTGCCGCTGTAAGTGATGTTGAGAATTTACAGAAAGCTATAAAATCTTCCTGTGAAATAATATTTTTGCTAACTGGTAGTATATTTAATCTTGAGGATATAGTAAAAAGAGTTAAAGAAAGCAACAAAAATATATATATACATATAGATTTATTAGATGGTTTTTCTAGAGACTTAACAGCTCTAAATTACATTAGTCAAAAGATAAAACCAGATGGAATAATAACTACTAAAAGTAATTTAATAAAACCAGCAAAGGATATGGGGTTATTTACTATACAAAGACTTTTCATATTAGATTCTTTATCTGTTGAGACAGGTATAAAATCTGTTAAAGAAACAAGACCTGATGCCATAGAAATAATGCCTGGTATAATGTCTAAAATAACTAAAAATATCCATGAAAGAACTAATAGACCAATTATTACAGGGGGATTAATACTAGAAAAAGAAGATGTTATAAAAAGTTTACAAGCAGGTGCAATAGGTATATCAACTAGTAAAGAGGAGATATGGAATATATGAATAGACTTTTTAAATTAAATATTAGTAAAAATTATAACACTAGATTGTCCTATAGAGGATAACTTTAGTGTGTTTTTTTACATTTTATAAAATATAGATTTAAAAACTAAAATAAAGATAGAAAAGCATAATATTAAAATTATAATGTTTAGTATATTTGTTAAGGGTAATTAGTAGTGATAGTATAAAATAAAGGAATAAATATTTATTAATATAGATTTAACTTAATATAATAGGTTATAGGGGGAGGAAGTTTATGGATGAAAAATATATTATGGCACTAGATCAAGGAACTACAAGTTCAAGAGCTATTTTATTTAATCATGATGGTGATATCGTTAGTGTAGCTCAAAAGGAGTTTAATCAAATATATCCAAAACCAGGCTGGGTAGAACATGCTCCTATGGAGATATGGGGAACACAGAGTGGAGTAGCTAGAGAAGTTTTAGAAACTGAGGGTATTAGTCCTGATGAAGTAGCAGCAATTGGTATTACTAATCAAAGAGAAACTACTGTTGTATGGGATAAATTTACTGGGAAACCAGTTTATAATGCAATAGTTTGGCAATGTAGAAGAACTGCAAATATATGCGATAATTTAAAGGAAAAAGGTTTAGAAAAATACATAAAAGAAAAAACAGGTTTAGTTATTGATGCATATTTTTCTGGGGCTAAGATAAAATGGATACTTGATAATGTTAAAGGTGCTAGAGAAAGGGCAGAAAATGGTGAATTATTATTTGGTAATATTGATACATGGCTAATATGGAATCTTACAAGGGGAAAGGTACATGTAACTGATTATACCAATGCGTCAAGAACTATGTTATATAATATTAAAGACCTTAAATGGGATGAAAAGATATTAAAAGAATTAGATATACCCTTATCAATGCTTCCAGAGGTTAAACCTTCAAGTGAAGTTTATGGTTTTACTGATGAGAAAACCTTTGGTGGAGCAAAAATACCCATTGCAGGTGCAGCAGGAGATCAACAGTCAGCTTTATTTGGTCAAACTTGTTTTGAAACTGGTATGGGAAAAAATACCTACGGTACAGGATGCTTTATGTTAATGAATACCGGAGAAAAAATGATTACATCAGAGAATGGCTTATTAACAACAATAGCATGGGGAATAGATGGAAAAGTTAAATATGCCCTTGAAGGAAGCATTTTTATGGGAGGAGCATCAGTTCAGTGGTTAAGAGATGAGTTAAGACTTATAAATGATGCTTGTGATAGTGAATACTTTGCTACTAAAGTAAAGGATTCAAATGGTGTTTATGTAGTACCTGCCTTTGTCGGATTAGGTGCTCCCTATTGGGATATGTATGCAAGGGGGACTATAGTAGGTTTAACTAGAGGTGCTAATAGAAACCATATTGTAAGGGCTATTTTAGAATCTATTGCATATCAGACTAGAGACGTATTAGAAGCAATGCAAGAAGATTCAGGTATTAAACTTCAAAGGCTAAAGGTAGATGGTGGAGCAGTTAATAATAATTTCTTAATGCAATTTCAATCAGATATTTTAGGAGTTTTAGTAGAGAGACCTAAAGTAACTGAAACTACAGCTTTAGGGGCAGCTTATCTTGCAGGATTAGCTGTAGGATTTTGGGATAGTAAAGAAGAAATAACTAATAAGTGGATAGTTGATAGAACATTTAAACCACAAATGGAATATAATAAAAAAGAAAAATTATATTCAGGTTGGAAAAAAGCTGTTAACAGAAGTCGTAACTGGGTAGAGGAATAAATCTAAATAAATATTAACATCATATGATATAATATAGATAAATTTTAAATAAGAGTGCTTGAGATGAGGAGAGCCACGCAATAAACCTATGGAGTGATAGGTTTAATTGCGTGGTTTTTGTATTTTCAAATTATTTTAAATACGAGGAGGGATTTTAATGTATGATGTCGCCATAATAGGTGCTGGAATTATAGGTTCTTTCATTTCTAGAGAATTATCTAAATATGATTTAAAAACGGTTCTTATAGAAAAGGATAATGATGTATCAAATGGAACAACTAAAGCAAATAGTGCAATAATCCATGCTGGATATGATGCTTTTTATAAAACTAATAAGGGAAAATTTAACGCTTTGGGAAATCCAATGTTTGATAAGGTGTGTAAGGAATTAGATGTAGCATTTAAAAGAATAGGTTCATATGTTCTAGCCTATAGTGAAAAGGAAATAGAAACTTTAAAGAGACTTCTAGAAAATGGGGAAAAATTAGGAATACCTGATATAAAGATAATAGATGGAGATGAAATTAGAAAAAGGGAACCTAAATTAAGTGATGAAATTGTAGCTGGTTTATATGCTAAGACAGCAGGAATAGTAGGTCCTTTTGAGTTATGTATAGCTTTATGTGAAAATGCAGTTGAAAATGGAACTAAGCTTTTATTAAACTATGAAGTTTCTAATATAGAAAAAAATGAAAATAGATTTATAATAAGTAGCAATGAAAAAAGTATTGAAGCTAAGTATGTGATAAATTGTGCAGGCGTATATGCAGATAAAATAAATAATATGGTTAATAAACCAAAGTTTAAGATAACTCCAAGAAGAGGAGAATATTATCTACTTGATAAGAGGACAAATGGATTAGTAAATTCAATAATTTTTAATTGTCCAACTAAGATGGGTAAAGGTGTTTTAGTAACCCCTACAGTGCATGGAAACATATTAATAGGACCTAATTCAGAGGATATATCTTCTAAAGAGGAAAACAAGACAACTTTTAGTGGGTTAGAATTTGTAAAAGAATCTGCTAGTAAATCTGTAAAGAACATACCTTTTAATGAGGTAATAACTACTTTCTCAGGATTAAGGGCCGAAGCAACAGGGGGAGATTTTATAATAGAAAAATCAGATACAAAGGGTTTTATAAATGTTGCAGGAATAAAATCACCAGGATTATCAGCATCACCAGCAATAGCTAAGTATATTGTTAAAATTATTAAAGATTTAAACGAGGGTTTAAAAGAAAATAAAGACTTTAATCCTATAAGAAAAAAAATAGTTAAATTTAGTGAACTAAAGGATGAAGAAAAGAAAGAGTTAATTAAAAAAGATAAAAGATATGGAAGGATAATATGTAGATGTGAAAACATTACTGAAGGAGAAATAGTTGATGTTATAAATAGATTAGTAGGGGCTAGAACTGTAGATGGAGTTAAAAGAAGAGCTAGACCTGGAATGGGAAGATGTCAAGGGGGATTTTGTAGTCCTAGGGTAGTTGAAATATTAGCTAGGGAATTAGGAAAAAGGGTAGAAGATATAGTTAAAAGTAATAAGGAATCTTATATTATTACAAAGGAAACTAAGGGTAATATAGATTATAATAAATAAAAAATAATAGTATTAAGCTAAACTTTGGAGGTGATTAAATGTTAAATTATGACATTATAGTCATTGGTGGAGGCCCAGCAGGACTAGCAGCTGCCATAGAGGCAAAGAAAAAAGGAATAAAGGATATATTAGTTATAGAAAGGGACCGTGAATTAGGAGGAATATTACAACAATGTATACACAATGGGTTTGGTCTTCATATATTTAATGAAGAATTAACAGGTCCTGAATATGCAGAGAGGTTTATAGATGAATTGAAAAATCAGGGTATAGAATATATGTTAGATACAATGGTTTTAGATATAACTAAAGATAAAAAAATAAGTGCTATAAACACAAAAGAAGGTATTATGAATATACAAGCTAAGGCTTTAATATTATCAATGGGTTGTAGAGAAAGAACAAGGGGAGCTATAAATATAGCAGGAATGAGACCTGCTGGTGTATTTAGTGCTGGAACTGCTCAAAGATTTATCAATATGGAAGGATATATGGTTGGAAAAAAGATAGTAATATTAGGTTCAGGGGATATAGGATTAATAATGGCAAGAAGGATGACTTTAGAGGGTGCTAAAGTTGAAGCTGTTGCAGAGTTAATGCCTTTTTCAGGGGGATTAAAAAGAAATATAGTTCAGTGTTTATATGATTATAATATACCATTATTGTTAAGTCATACTATTATAGAAATAAAGGGAAAAGAACGTGTTGAAGGTGTTGTAATTGCTAAAGTTGATAAAAATAAAAAACCAATATCTAAAACTGAAAGATATATAGAGTGTGATACTTTATTATTATCTGTGGGTTTAATTCCAGAAAATGAATTATCCATAAAAGCAGGGATTAAAATAGATCCAAGAACTAATGGACCTATAGTTAATGAATCCATGGAAACAACGATTAATGGAATATTTGCATGTGGAAATGTGGTACATGTACATGACCTTGTGGACTTTGTTACTAAGGAAAGTAAAAAGGCAGGAAAAAGTGCAAGCAAGTACGTATTAGGTAATCTTATTAAAAAGGAAGAAATAATTAAGACAAATGCAGATAGGGGGATAGGATATATAGTACCTCAAAGAATAAGAATGTCTAATGTAGATAAAAAATTAGAACTATTTATCAGAGTCAAAGATGTGTATAAAGATGCTAAATTAGTAATAAAAGCGGATGAAAAAGTGATTAAAGAATTAAAAAGAAGACATTTAGCTCCAGGGGAGATGGAGATTATAAGTTTAAACGCATCATTACTTAAAGGAAAGAAAGTATCAAATATTTCTGTATCAGTAAAGGGGTCTTAAGTATGAAAAAGGAAATAGTTTGTATAGTATGTCCAAAGGGATGTTATCTAAAAATAAAAAAAAATAAAAATATTAAAGAATATATAGTGAAAGGGAATAAATGTAAAAGGGGTAAGGAATACGGAATTAAAGAGATAACTAATCCCACAAGAATAATAACTTCAACAGTTAAAATTGAAAACGCTCATTTAAGAAGATTACCAGTAAAAACAAATAGAGCTGTTTCTAAAAATATAATATTTGAATGTATGAAAGTGATTAATAAGGTAAGTATAAAAGCACCTATAAAAGTAGGGGATGTAATTATAAAAAATATATTAGATACTGGTGTGGATGTAGTTGCTTCAAGGAGTATGTAATAGTTTAGAGTTTCCCCATTTTTTTGAGAGTAGATGAAAAGTTTGTTGTGGATAAGTAAAATAGGAGTAATATCTTTATTAACAGATTTGATTTTTTTGCATAAAAATAAGCAAAATAGCCCATTGTTTT
>VEND01000005.1 GCA_009711765.1 Bacillota bacterium
CCCACGTATCAGCCCATGCTGAACTTGCTTGGGTATTAAATTGTATGACTTATATGGGAGAATTAAATAGAATGACTCAATTTAAAGAAAAATCTAGAAAGTCAGAGGCTAATTTAAATGCTGGACTGTTTACATACCCTGCATTAATGGCTTCGGATATATTATTATATCAAACAAATGCTGTACCTGTAGGAGATGACCAAAAACAACACTTAGAACTAGCAAGAGATTTAGCTAATAGATTTAATAATAGATATAGTGATACTTTTAAAATACCTGAACCTTTGATTTCAAAGGTAGGTGCAAGGATAATGGATCTACAAGATCCAACTAGTAAAATGTCTAAATCTAGTGAAAACGAAAATGGATATATATTAATAAAAGATGACCCAAAAACAATAAAAAGAAAGATAAAAAGAGCTGTAACTGATTCTATCGGAGAAGTTAACTATAGTGATGAGCAGCCGGGGATAAAAAATATGATTACAATATATTCAAAATTTAGTGGAGAAAGTTGTGAAGAAATAGTAAATAAATATAAAGGCGAAGGTTATGGTAAATTCAAAGGTGATTTAGCTGATGTTGTAATTGAAGGATTAAGGCCAGTTAGAGAACGATTTGAAGAATTAATGAATAATAAAGATCTTTTAGAAAAGGTGTATAATGAAGGAGCAAAAAAAGCAGAAAAAGTAGCTAGAAAAACTTTAAGTAAGGTATATAGAAAGACTGGTTTTATTAAAAGAAAGTATTAATAGAATAATACCCACAGTAGAGTCTGTGGGTATTAGTTAAGAAATTGGGTATATATTTGATGTAACCAATGAAAAGGAGGTGTATTATGAAAGATATAAATATTACCGATATAAAAGAAAAATTAGATAAAAATATTAAAAAAAATCAGAATTTAAAAGGAAAAGTAAAATTAGCTACAAAGGTTTTTGAAAATGCAATAGAGGGAATAGTAATAACTGATAAAAATGCTTTTATAGAGTGGGCAAATCCTGCATTTACTAAGATTACTGGATATACAGTAGAAGAAGTAATAGGAAAAAAACCTTCAATATTAAAATCTAATAAACATAATAAAGATTTTTATAAAAAGATGTGGCATGCATTAATAAATGAAGGTAAATGGGCCGGTGAAATATGGAATAGAAGAAGAAATGGAGAAGCTTATCCAGAATGGCTTACAATTATGGCTGTAAAAGATGAATATGGGAATACGACTAAATATATATCTGTATTTAATGATTTAACAAAATTAAAAAGAAATGAAGATGATTTAAATTATAAAACTTATTATGATGCTTTAACAGATCTTCCTAATAGACTCTTATATACAGATAGACTTAAAGATTCAATACATATAGCAAAGGAAAATGATAATAAAGTAGCGGTTATGTTTTTAGATATAGATGATTTTAAAAAGGTTAATGAAGGGTTAGGACATATCATAGGAGATGTTTTATTAAAAAAGGTAGCAGAAAGATTAAACTCAGTTGTAAAAAAAGGAAATACAGTAGCACGTATGAGTGGAGACGAATTTATGATATTGTGTCCAAGTTATAAAAATGAACAATCAATTATAAATGAAGTTAATAAAATACTTAAAGTATTTAATGACCCATTTGATGTAGAAGAACATAAAGTTTATATAACTGCTAGTATAGGTATTAGCTTATATCCAGAGGATGGTGTTGATTCAAATACATTAATTAAAAATGCCCATTCAGCAATGTATAAGTCTAAGGAGTATTCTGGTAAGAAGTATACTTGGTATAGACCTAATATGAATAAAAAGGCAGAGGAAAGATTAATTTTAGAAAATGATATGCAATATGCCTTGATAAATGAAGAATTTAGTCTTTATTACCAGCCAAAAGTAGATAGTAAAACTAATAAAATAGTTAGTTTAGAAGCACTTATTAGATGGAATCATCCAACAAAGGGAATGATATCGCCTGGAGCATTTATTCCTGTAGCTGAAGAAAGTGGCTTTATACTTTTATTAGGAGAATGGATACTAAAAAAGGCTTGTAAAGATATAAAAGAGATTAATGAAAAGGTAAAGAGTAAAATAACTGTTTCAGTTAATTTATCAGCAAAACAATTTGAATCAAATAATATATTAAATACGGTTGATTTAGCAATAGATGATGCAAAAATAAAACCAAATTTACTAGATTTAGAAGTTACTGAAACAACTGCTATGAAAAATGAAAGAAATGCTTTTAATATAATGAATGAATTAAAAAATAGAGGTATGTCTTTATCGATTGATGACTTTGGTACAGGCTATTCTTCTTTAAATTATTTAAAAAGAGTACCTAGTAACACAATTAAAATAGATAAGAGTTTTATAGATAACATAGCTATTAAAAAATGTGATGCTACGATTGTTAAAAGTCTTATAACTATGTGTCATAGTCTTGGTAAAAATGTGGTAGCAGAAGGTGTTGAAACAAAAGAACAATTAGAAATGCTAAAAGAATTTGGATGTAATCAAATACAAGGATATATATATGCACCACCTTTACCTCTAGAAGAAATAAAAGAAATGATTATTAAGCAAGAATAGCCTCTAAATTTTAGAGGCTATTTAATATTTTTAAATAAAAAAATTATACATAGTAACTTTTGTGTTTAGAAAGGATTTATTTAGTAAGGTTTTAGTCTTTATACTTCAAAAAGTATAATAACTTAATGAGAACAAATACTAATATTGAAATTAAGAACAAATGAATATCTGTAATTTTATTATATTTAAAACGACTAGAAAAAAATATAAAAGAAAAAAGGAGATAGGATGATAGATAAAAAAGAAATAATAAAAACAGGTTGGAATTTAGATAATAGTTATGCTAGGTTGCCTAATTCATTTTTTACTAGAATTAACCCAGAGTCAGTATCTTCACCGAAATTAATTATTCTCAATTATTCCTTAGCAAAGACCCTAGGATTAAAGGTTAAAGCATTAGAAAATGATTATGGGGTAGAAGTGTTTGCTGGTAATCGGATACCTGAAGGTTCTTTACCTATTGCTCAAGCCTATGCAGGCCATCAATTCGCATACTTTACTATGTTAGGTGATGGGAGGGCTGTACTCCTTGGAGAGCAGATTAATCCTTTAAAAGAAAGGTTTGATATTCAACTTAAGGGTTCAGGGAAAACACCATATTCACGAAATGGTGATGGTAAAGCTACACTTGGATCTATGCTTAGAGAATATATAATTAGTGAAGCAATGCATGGTTTGAAAATTCCTACTACCCGGAGTTTAGCTGTTGTTACAACAGGTGAGTCAATAATTCGGGATACCAAAAAAAGCGGCGCAATATTAACCCGGGTGGCTGCAAGTCATATTCGTGTCGGTACCTTTGAATATATTTCCCATTTGGGTAATGTTGAGGAACTTAAGATTTTAGCCGATTATACATTGCAAAGACATTTCCCATATGTTAAAGATGATGAAAATCCATATCTTTCACTACTTAAGGAAGTAATCAAACGTCAGGCTACACTGATTTCTAAATGGCAACTTGTTGGTTTTGTGCATGGGGTTATGAATACCGATAATATGACTGTTAGTGGAGAAACCATTGATTATGGTCCCTGTGCTTTTATGGATACCTATGACCCAGAAACAGTATTTAGTACTATTGATACCTTTGGAAGATATGCCTATGGTAATCAGCCGGCTATTGCGGAGTGGAACCTTATGAGATTTGCTGAGACCCTATTGCCGCTTTTGCATGTTGATGAGAAAGAAGCTTTAAATCTAGCTAAGGATTCCGTTTCAGAGTTTAATGATATATATAAACGAAATTGGCTTAAGGGAATGAGGGGAAAATTAGGAATATTTAATAAAGAGCCACAGGATGAGTCCCTTATTAAAGACCTTCTTAATATTATGAAAAAGCATGATGCAGACTATACTAATACCTTCCGTGCCTTAACTATTAATAAACTAGATGATATTGATATGTTTAAGACAGAGGAATTTACTAAATGGTATAAAGTGTGGCAGGCGAGACTAGATAGACAAAGTGAGTTAAGTGAATCTTCATATAAGTTGATGAAAAATTCAAATCCTGCTATAATCCCTAGAAACCACAGGGTAGAAGAAGCTCTAAAAGCAGCAGTAAAACAAGGAGACTATAGTGTGATGGAAGATTTTCTTAATGTTCTTTTAAATCCCTATGCTTATTCTTCTAAACAGGATGATTACTCAACACTTCCACCGCCATCAACTTGTCCCTATCGAACGTTTTGTGGGACTTAATAAAAATATTAGAGCAGAACTTATATTAAGCATAAAACTATTGAACATAATATTGTAACTATCTATTGATATTAATTGTATAAATATAGCGCCAATCAATAGGTTGACGCTATATATTCTTACTTTTATAGAAATTAATTTGGTCACTTTTGGCTACTTACCACTTTCAATAGCTTTTTTTGCAAACTCTGTAGTTACTATCTTCTCATAAGGAGCTCTTTTTTAAGTTCACCTGCAAGTTCCATAATTTCCATCATATAATCTCAACTATCTTCAGTAAGGACTGGCTCTGGTTTCCAGGCATCTTGATTTTTATATTTATTAATTAAAGTTTTGAAAATTTCTTTATTAGTATTTTCCATTATTTTTTTCGTTCCTTCAGTTGAAGGTTTAAAATTTCATCCTTTTTATCCTCAAATTTTGTAATATTAATGGTTATTCTATCTCCCACTGAAAAATCCTCAAATGTTATATCTATAGGTTCAGAGTCAATAACTTCAATAAAATATGTTTTAATATCATTACAATTCACATAGTACTTATCTCCTAGAACACTGTCTTTGTCTAAGGCTTTTACTAACATCCCTTCTTCAACTGGAAATATTTCTAAAATTTCTGCGTTTACTCCTAGATGGCTTATACCATCTTTATTTTCACAAGCACTTAAAGATAGAATAAAAATTAAACATAAGATTATTGATATAGTTTTTTTCATGTTAACATCTCCTTTTGAAAACTAGAACTCTATCATTTTATTACAAGATGTCGATAAGAGTTATATAAACAATCTTTATTTTACAAAATTTAACTTATGTATCAATAGTAACACCTTAATTGTAATAGCAATTTACATAGTTGTCAAAATAAAGAAACATAATAAGTGCAAGGAAGACCCTCTTTTTAATGAATTATTGTGCCATACTATGCTTATTGACACATATAAACTGTCAAGGTATAATTTTACATAGATATATGTGATTTAGGTAAAATCATTGGAGGTATTGATATGAAATCTGATAAAGGTTCAGTAGGTGGAAGTACTATTTTACTGCTATTGTCTTTACTTAAAGAAGAGGATAGATATGGTTATGGGATAATAAAGGAATTTAAGTTACGTTGTGATAAAACCTTTCATTTCAATGAAGGTAAACTATATCCTGTATTACATAAACTTGTAAACAAAGGTTATGTAAAATCTTATTTAGCTAAAAATGATAAAGGGAAAGAACGAAAATATTATCATATAACAAGAAAGGGAAAAAAACAGCTTAAAAAAGATGAGGAAAAGTGGGAAATGGATTCAATACCTATAAATAAAGTCGCTGATGATAAATTAAATTCTACGTCTAAAAAAGAAAAATTTTTAGAAGAGGTTATGGGTTATATTAAATTTCCCTTTGATAGAGATGATATTAAATTTGAGCTTAAGGATCATATATTAGAGAAAATAAATTATTATATTGCTCAGGGATATGATAAAGAAACTGCAGAACAGCTATCTATAAGAGATATGGGATATGCTAAGGAAATGGGTATTAAACTTAATAAACAACACAATCCATTAATAGGATGGATATGGAAAATAACTAATGTAATGATCATTGTGTTTTTATTATTTAATATCTATTTTATTGGTGGTACTACTATAATGACTTTATTTGATAGTAACCCTGTTAACGAAATTCCTAAGTCAAACATTGATTATAGAATTGATATGGATAAAAAGGTAAAACTAGATGATACAGTTATTCATTTTACTAATATTATTTATGAAAAGAATGGAAATATGAATATTTTTTATGAGTATTATGATACCAAACTTTGGGGAACAGGCTGGAGTCTTGGTGGTATTGGTGAAATAACTGATGATCTAGGAAACACATATTTATCTGGTTCTGGTGGTGGTAGTGGTGGAATAAAATCCAAATGTATAAAAACGGTAAAAAATTTCTCACAAGAAGCAGATAGATTAATTATAAATTATGATATATATAATAGAAAATATAAGGTGGAAATCCCTCTGCACGCAGGTGATAAAAATGAATAGAAATAAAAAAATCGTGAGAAATATTATTATTTTAATTATTTTCTTCTTTTTATTTCTTAATCGATCAGGTCTTTACTTAAGTCCATTATCAGCCCATGAACATTCTGAACGTAGTATACACTATGGACCATCAGAAGTAGTACATATAAAAAATTTTGATAAGGGGAAATATATACTTTGTAAATATGACAAGTGGGTATCATGTAACACAGTAAATAAAGCACTATTTTTCTTTTGGCGATTTGGAAATCAGGTAACAGATTTTGAAAATGATAAGACTAAAGCTGTAGATTATACTTGGAGTATCTCTCATCAGCATTGTAATCTTTACGGCATAATTAATGAAAATAAAGTAAAAAGAATTGAAATTACTTTAGATGATGGAAACATATTTACACAAAATAAGTTTTATGATGATTTATTTCTGTTTACTTGGAAAGCAAATAACAACGAAGATAGAGATTTTAAGAAAATTAAGGGCTATGATGCTAATAACAATATAATTTTTGAAGAGGAATATTAGTTTTGAGTCACATTCTCAATTTATTAGTCCTATCTATAAAAGCGGCCAAATGACCGCTTTATTACTTAACCTGTCCATAGCTTTTTTAGTAAATTCCGTAGTTACTATCATTTCATAAGGAGTTCTCTCTTCAAGTTCTTCAGCTAACTCCATAATTTCCATCATATGATTTAAGCATCTTCAGTAAGAACAGGATCTGGTCTCCTGAGTTATTTCTGGATTTTATTCAATATAACTTTTTTTAGCGCTATAACAAGTGCATGTAATATCCACCTTTTTTTCCTATAGAAGGAAATATGATCTTTACCTTCTTTTTCTAATAGAGAAAAGTTCACAGATGTAATGTATAAAGGTATGCTTTGGCTTCAGTCTCATAGAGTTGATGAAATTTCAGAAGTAATACAACATCAATTTCCTGATGCTGATAAAAAAATTTTGGTTACTTTAATCAATAGATATAGAGATTAAAATAACAAAGAAGTGCCTTTTTGTATTGGTATAGTTTTTACCACAAAACCTTTACAATGTGAGGTTCTTCTTTAAGGGATTTAATGCGACAAAAATTGCATCAATTAACTAATTTAATCTTATCATTGTCCTTTATTCGTATCGCCTTGTTAGGACAGTTTGACATACAGAGCATACAGAATTGACAATTATTTTTGTGCTGGTAGCTACCATTGATATAGATAATATTGCTTACGGGACATTGAATTTTGCAGTGTCCACAATCCATACATTTATTCTTTTGTACTTCAAGTTTTGTAAATAACCGCATGATGTTCCAAATGATAGAAGTATGACGATTAAAAAATGATAATATTTTTGAGCCATCTGTTTTAAAGTCTATGAGGCACTCTCCATTTAGATATGCTTCTATTGCCTTTGTTGTAATCTGCATACCTATTTCATAGCGTTTTTGATTATCTATTATCTCATCTTCATGAATAATCAGGTGATTTGGCATTTGAAGGCCTTTTAATACTCTGAGATTGTAACCCTTTCGGTTTAAAATCTTTTGAATGGGTTCTCCAATAGCTGCTGAACTATTATAAGTATAAAATACTAATATATCTCTTCCTTGACCTTCTGGTAAATTTTTAATAAATCGCCATATAAAAGGAGACATGGCATGGGCATTAATCGGGAATAGTAGGCATATAGGTTCCGACTGTGTGTCTTTTGAATTATTTAACTCTGTTTGACTGTTAATCATAATGAGTTCTGCTTTAGTTTGATGATTCCTTAGAGTTTCAATAATTGTACTTGCAATTGTATAAGTATTACCTGTGCCACTAAAATAGTAAATATGCATATGATTACCCCCTTAATTTTAGATAAGTACTAACTGTATGGACAATACAAAAAACAACAGATACTGGTATGAACCAAAGACTATTTTTTGCTCATTAGAGCTAATGATACAAGCCAAATAACTGGCAAATAAGCCGGTCCTAGTTGTATCCACCATGATAGTGTTACTGGAGAAGTTGGAAAGTAAATAATTATTAACCATGAAGAAAAATAAAGTAATACACCCAAAATAAAACAAATTAAATAAAATTTGAATTTTGGATTATTGTAGTCAACAAAAATTAAAAAAGGTAATGTCCAAATAGATGTGCGCAATACTAAAACAACATATTTTAAAACACCAATATCATTTGGAGCAATTAAATAACCGACTGTGGTCAGTTTTGGCGCAAAAAAACGTTAAATAGCAATATTGGAATTAAATACCAATATATGTTTGTTAAAACTAGAGCTCTTATCTTTTCCATTAAAATTCCTCACTTTCATATGTTTAATTTAAATCGGGTACCTAATACTTTTGACAACAGTTCATCTATTCCACTAAGCAATTTATTGAAATCTTCATTGCTACTAAAGTCTGAAATAACATCATCTATATGTGATAATATGCCACGTACAATTAGTGAGGATATTACGGAAGGTTGTTTGATGTCAAAATTACCTTCTAATGCACCTTGTCTAATGATTCTTTCAAATATTGGTATAATTCTATTTAATCGAATTTCGTTAATAGCAGTTTTGTAATGGCTTGAAATACCTTGATCAAAATAAGATTCTATGCCTGAAAAACTTTTATACCTAGTAAACAATGCTATCATAACTTGGTGCATTTTATTTGGGGCAGATAGGTTATTGGAATAGGAAATTTTTTCGGGAATCATAAAATACTCTTCAAAATCCTGTTCGATGATCGTCATCAGTACATCTTCTTTTCGTTTGAAATGGTAGTAATAGGTACCTTTAGCAATTCCAGAACTTTGGACTAGTTCATCAACACTTGTGTATTCATAACCTTTTTCTGAAAATAGCTTTATTGCACTTTTAATGATTGTTTGTCTAGTTTGCTCTCTTTTATTCATAATATCCTCATTTCGACTGTAGTCAGTTTGTATATATGAATAGTAACATACTTAATTTGCTGTGTCAAGAATTTAATGGATCCTAACAGACTTACAGTAAAAGTATAAGAATCTCAACATGATTGGAAATTTTCATACTATAATATTACAGTTATTATGTCAGCTAATATTTATAGTGTTATTGGATTGTATGTTACTTAATACTAACAAATATATTATAAATAACTGAGGTATTTTAGAAATATGTTTACATATACCACCCATGTGGAGACCGTAGTAGGACTACAACGCAAATATACCTTGTAACACTCGAATTCATGCACTTTGTAGCTTGTCTTACTTTGATACAAAAGGCGATAATTTTAAGAATAAAGAGCAATTTAATGGTGTTAAAGTAAGAGTTGTTATTTGATAGTGGATAAGGAGATACGTTAATCAAAATTAAATATAAGGTAGAGAAAGACTATGAAGAAAGTTATTATGGCTTAGATACTTCATGGTCTTTGATGTAATAGTGTGGAAAAAAGCCTTTCTTGTTAATAAGAAAGGCTTTTATTTATTGTTTAAGAAAGTATAAAATTTTTTGATATAATAGAGTAGGTGAAAGTCAGATGATGTCTATACCACAGAATTTATGCAAACTATTTACAGTAAAAATATGGTTGCGCTTAAGGAGGTAAC
>VEND01000167.1 GCA_009711765.1 Bacillota bacterium
TAAACAAGGAAACAGGAGAGGTAAAAGAGCAGGAAGTATTTATGGGTGATTTTCCGTTAATGACTGAAAGAGGAACCTTTATAATTAACGGAGCTGAAAGAGTTATAGTAAGTCAGTTAGTTAGATCACCAGGCGTTTATTATTCGAAAGAAATGGACAAATCAGGAAATGAAAAGTTTTCTGCAACAGTTATTCCTAATAGAGGAGCATGGTTAGAATTTGAAAGTGATTCTAAAAACATAGTACATGTTAGAGTTGATAGAACAAGAAAATTACCTATTACTGTATTACTTAGAGCTTTAGGTTATGGATCAAATGCTGAGATATTACAATTATTAGGTGAAACAGAGCAATTACTTAACTCTATCGAGAAAGATAATACTAAAACTGAAGAAGAAGGTTTATTAGAAATATATAAAAGATTAAGACCAGGTGAGCCACCAGCTGTTGAAAGTGCTAAATCATTAATAAATACTTTATTCTTTGATCCTAAACGTTATGATTTAGCAAAGGTTGGAAGGTATAAATTTAATAAAAAGCTAGCTCTACATAATAGAATAATGGGTAGGCGAGCATTAGATAATGTAGTGGATCCTGAAACTGGAGAAATATTAGTTGAGAAGGATAAAACTATAACTAGAGAATTAGCGCTTAAAATAGAAGCAGCAGGCGTAAATGTTGTCGATGTTTTATCAGAAGACAATAAAATTGTAAGAGTTATAGGCAACCATTATGTGGATATAAGTGCCTTTGATTTACCTTTTTCATTAGAAGAGTTAGGACTTAAGAAAAGAATATATTATCCTTTAATGAAAGAATTAATTGAAGAACACGAAGATGAGGAAGAATTAAAGGAAGCTATAAAAGAAAAATATAGGGAATTAGCACCAAAGCACATTACAATTCCTGATATTGTAGCTGCAGTTAATTACGAACTAAACCTATTTAACAAAGTAGGGGAAGTTGATGATATAGATCATTTAGGTAATAGAAGAGTGCGTTCTGTTGGTGAGTTATTACAAAACCAATTTAGAATAGGACTATCAAGAATGGAAAGAGTAGTAAGAGAAAGAATGACAATACAAGATGTGGATATAGCAACTCCTCAAGCTTTAATAAATATAAGACCAGTTGCAGCATCTATTAAAGAATTCTTTGGAAGCAGTCAGTTATCTCAGTTTATGGACCAGACTAATCCACTTGCTGAACTTACTCATAAAAGAAGAATGTCAGCTTTAGGACCAGGTGGTTTAAGCAGAGATAGAGCTGGATTTGAGGTTAGAGACGTTCACCCATCTCATTATGGAAGAATGTGTCCTATAGAAACACCAGAGGGACCAAATATCGGATTGATAAATTCATTAGCAAGTTATGCTAGGATTAACGAATATGGATTTATGGAATCACCTTATAGAAAGGTAGATAGTGAGAAGGGATTAGTTACATCAGAAATAGTATATTTAACAGCGGATGAAGAAGATTATTTTGTTATTTGTCAGGCAAATGAGCCTTTAGATAAAGAAGGTAACTTTGTTAATAAAAGAGTTTCAGTTAGAGGAAAAAATGGTGCTTATGACGTAGTTTCAATAAAAGATGTTGATTACATGGACGTATCACCTAAACAGGTTGTCTCAGTTGCATCAGCAATGATACCTTTCCTTGAAAATGATGATGCCAATAGAGCATTAATGGGAGCAAATATGCAGCGTCAGGCTGTTCCACTTCTTAAAAGTGAAGCTCCAGTTATAGGAACAGGTATGGAACATAAAGCAGCTAAAGATTCAGGAGTAGCTGTGGTTGCAAAAAAAGGTGGAGTTATAGAAAAAGTAACTGCCGATGAAATAGATATAAGAGATGAAGATGGACAATTAGATAAATACAAACTTCTTAAGTTTAAAAGGTCAAATCAAGGGACTTGTATTAATCAAAAGCCTATAGTAAAAAAAGGTGATGAAATTAATGCAGGAGATATAATTGCCGATGGCCCATCAACAGATTTAGGAGAGGCAGCACTAGGTAAGAATATATTGATAGGCTTTATGACTTGGGAAGGTTATAACTTTGAGGATGCTATATTAATAAATGAAAATCTAGTAAAGGATGATGTTTTAACATCCATTCATATAGAAGAATACGAGTGTGATGCTCGAGACACTAAGCTTGGACCTGAAGAAATTACAAGAGATATTCCTAATGTAGGTGAGGATTCTTTAAAGGATCTTGATGAGAGAGGAATAATCAGAATAGGTGCCGAGGTAAGATCAGGAGATATTTTAGTAGGTAAGGTTACTCCAAAGGGAGAAACTGAACTAACTGCAGAAGAAAGATTATTAAGAGCAATATTTGGTGAAAAAGCAAGAGAAGTTAGAGATACATCTTTAAGAGTTCCACATGGAGAAACAGGAATTATAACAGATGTTAAAGTATTTACTAGGGAAAATGGAGATGAGTTACCTCCAGGAGTTAATGAACTAGTAAGAGTTTATATAGCAACTAAGAGAAAGATAAACGTTGGGGATAAGATGTGTGGTAGACACGGTAATAAAGGTGTTATATCACGAATATTACCAGAAGAAGATATGCCATTTTTACCAGATGGAACGCCTTTACAAGTTGTTCTTAATCCATTAGGTGTACCATCACGTATGAATATAGGTCAGGTTTTAGAGGTTCATCTAGGAATGGCAGCAAAGCAATTAGGATGGCACATAGCAACACCTGTATTTGATGGTGCAACAGAGGAGAATATTGAAGAAGCATTAGAAAAGGCAGGACTACCAAGATCAGGTAAAGTACAATTAAGGGACGGTAGAACTGGAGAGGACTTTGATAATGCTGTTACTGTAGGATATATGTATATGTTAAAATTACATCACCTTGTTGATGATAAGATACATGCAAGATCCACTGGACCTTATTCATTAGTGACACAACAGCCACTGGGAGGTAAAGCTCAGTTTGGTGGCCAGAGATTTGGTGAGATGGAGGTTTGGGCATTAGAGGCATATGGTGCAGCTCATACACTTCAAGAAATATTAACTGTTAAGTCAGATGATGTTGTAGGTCGTGTTAAGACATATGAAGCAATTGTAAAGGGAGAAAATATCCCAGAACCAGGAGTGCCTGAATCATTTAAGGTACTTATAAAAGAACTTCAAAGTTTATCATTAGACGTAAAAGTATTAACAGAAGAAGATAAAGAACTTGAAATTAAAGAATCTGTAGAAGATGAAAATTCAGATTTAAATATTGGATTAGAAAATGATAGTTCTGATGATAAATAGTTTTTGATAAAAGTTAAATATTCTTTAATATTAAACCTATAGAAGGGAGAGAGCGCCCCTTGTTTGAATTAAATAATTTTGATTCAATTAGAATCGGATTAGCAGCTCCTGAAAAAATTAGACGTTGGTCAAAGGGAGAAGTTAAAAAGCCAGAGACTATAAACTATAGAACTTTAAAACCAGAAAAGGAAGGTCTTTTCTGTGAGAAGATATTTGGCCCTACAAAAGATTGGGAATGTCATTGTGGTAAATACAAAAGGGTCAGATACAAGGGAGTAGTCTGTGACAGATGTGGTGTTGAAGTAACAAAGTCAAAGGTAAGAAGAGAAAGAATGGGACATATAGAATTAGCTGCCCCAGTATCACATATATGGTATTTCAAAGGAATACCTAGTAGAATGGGACTTATTCTTGATATGTCACCAAGAAGTTTAGAAAAGATACTTTATTTTGCATCCTATGTAGTTATTGATTCTGGAGAGACTCCACTTTCAGATAAACAATTATTAGGAGAAAGGGAATATAGAGAAGCTCTAGATAAATATGGAAGAAAATTCAAAGCTGGTATGGGTGCAGAAGCAGTTAAGGAATTACTTAGAAGGATAGACCTAGAAGGTCAAGCTAAAGACTTAAGAATGCAACTAAAGGAAAGTTCAGGTCAGAAAAAGGTAAGGATTATAAGAAGGTTAGAAGTTATTGAAGCATTCAGACAATCTGGAAACAAACCAGAATGGATGATTCTAGATGCAGTACCTATTATTCCGCCTGATTTAAGACCTATGGTACAACTTGATGGTGGTAGATTTGCTACATCGGATTTAAATGACTTATATAGAAGAGTAATAAACAGAAATAATAGACTTAAGAGATTATTAGACCTTGGAGCACCGGATATTATAGTTAGAAATGAAAAAAGGATGCTTCAAGAGTCAGTAGATGCTTTAATAGATAATGGTAGAAGAGGAAGACCAGTAACAGGTCCTGGAAATAGACCCCTTAAATCATTATCAGATATGCTTAAGGGTAAGCAGGGTAGATTTAGACAGAACTTACTAGGAAAAAGAGTTGACTATTCAGGACGTTCTGTTATAGTTGTTGGTCCTGAGCTTAAGTTCTATCAGTGTGGATTACCTAAAAAAATGGCTTTAGAATTATTTAAACCATTTGTTATGAAAAAATTAGTTAATGACGGTCTTGCTCATAATATTAAAAGCGCTAAGAGAATGGTAGAAAAGGTTAAACCTATGGTATGGGATGTACTTGAAGAGGTTATAAAGGACCATACTGTATTATTAAATCGTGCACCTACTCTTCATAGATTAGGTATTCAAGCCTTTGAACCTGTAGTAGTTGAGGGTAAAGCAATTAAATTACATCCATTGGTATGTACGGCTTATAACGCTGACTTTGATGGTGACCAGATGGCTGTCCATGTGCCATTATCAACAGAAGCACAGGCAGAAGCTAGATTTATGATGTTATCTGTAAATAATATATTAGCTCCTCAGGCAGGTAAATCTATTACGACACCAACTCAGGATATGGTGTTAGGTAGTTACTATTTAACTATAGATTCAGAAGAAGGGCAAGAAGTTAAGAATGTATTTAAAGATTATGATGAAATGTTGTTAGCTTACTACAACAAGGAAGTAACTCTTCATACTAAAGTAAAGGTGCGTGTAAGAAGAGAAAACGATGAAAGAGGAAAGCTTGTTGAAAGTACAGTTGGTAGATTCATATTCAATGAACATATACCACAGGATTTAGGTTTTGTCGATAGATCAGAAGATGATTATCGTTTAGAAATAGACACACTTGTTGATAAGAAAATGCTAGGAAAGATTATAGATAAATGTTTCAGAAAGCATGGAAATACAACTACAGCATTAATGCTTGATCATTTAAAATCTGTAGGGTTCCATTATTCAACAGTAGGTGCTATAACAATAGGTGTTAGTGACATTATAGTTCCAGAAGAAAAAGAAGCTTTAGTTTCAAAAGCAGAAGAAACTAAGGATAAGTATGAAAAAGCCTATAGAAGAGGACTTATATCTGATGAAGAAAGATATGAAAAAGTAATAGATGTATGGACTAAAACAACTGAAGATGTTACAAACGCGTTGATGGATCACTTAGGAGAACTTAATAACATATACATTATGGCTCATTCAGGAGCTAGAGGTAGTAGAAATCAGATAAAGCAGTTAGCAGGTATGAGAGGTCTTATGGCCAATGCAACAGGTAGAACAGTTGAAATACCAGTAAAAGCTAACTTTAGAGAAGGTTTATCAGTAATTGAGTTCTTTATTTCAACACATGGTGCCAGAAAAGGATTAGCAGATACAGCCTTAAGAACAGCCGATTCAGGATATCTTACTAGAAGATTAGTTGATGTAAGTCAAGATGTTATAGTAAGAGAAAAAGATTGTGGAACTGAACAAGGTATTACTGTTAAGGCATTTAAAGATGGAAAAGAAATTATAGAAGAATTATTTGATAGAATAGAAGGAAGAAACTGTATAGAAGATGTGGTTAATCCTGAAACTAACGAAGTAATAGTTAAAGCAGGAGATTTCATCACAAGTGAAAAAGCACAAGAAATAGTTGATGCAGGTGTTAAAGAACTTAAGATAAGATCTGTTTTAGCTTGTAAAACTAAGCATGGTGTTTGCGCTAAATGTTACGGAAGAAACCTTGCTACCGGAGGAAAGGTAGATGTAGGAGAATCCGTAGGTATTATAGCGGCACAGTCGATTGGAGAGCCAGGTACTCAGTTAACAATGAGAACTTTCCATACTGGTGGTATAGCAGGTGGAGATATTACCCAAGGTCTACCAAGGGTTGAAGAATTATTTGAAGCTAGAAAGCCAAAAGGGCTAGCTATAATCTCAGAGATAAATGGTACCGTTTCAATAAATGAAACAAGAAAGAAACGTGAGGTAGTAGTGACTGATGATGAAGGAAATTCTAAAAACTATAGCATACCTTATGGTTCTAGATTAAAGGTAAGAAATGGCGACTTAATCGAAGCAGGAGATGAGATAACTGAAGGTTCAGTTAACCCTCATGATATCTTAAAGATTAAGGGAATTACAGGAGTTCAGTCATATATTGTAAAAGAAGTACAAAGAGTTTATAAAATGCAAGGTGTTGATATAAACGATAAACACGTAGAGGTTATTGTAAAACAGATGTTAAGTAAAGTTAAAGTTGAAGACGCTGGAGATACAGAACTTCTACCAGGAAGTCTAGTTAACATTTTTGAATTTGAAGAAGAAAATAGAAAAGTAGAGGAAAAGAATGGTAGTCCAGCAGTAGGAAGAAGAGTTCTTTTAGGAATTACTAAGGCTTCATTGGCTACGGATTCATTCCTATCAGCAGCATCATTCCAGGAAACTACAAGAGTATTAACTGAAGCTGCAATAAAGGGTAAGGAAGATCACTTACTTGGTCTTAAAGAGAATGTTATAATAGGTAAGTTAATACCAGCAGGAACTGGAATGAAAAGATATAAAAATATTGCTGTTAACAAAGCTGAAAAAAAAGAAGAAACTATTGAATTATAAATGTTGACATGGAACATATATGGTGTTAAAATGTATAAGTGTGTAAAATCAACCCGTTAAACTTTTTTGATATCACAGAAGATTATGTGGTTTGCACATAATCTTCTAGATATTTAAAAAAGGAGGAGACTCTTTTGTTATCAGAACTAAAGAATTGCAAAAAAGTAATAGGTACTAAACAAGCTAAGCGAGCATTACTAGATGATAATGCCAAACTTATATATATAGCTAAAGATGCAGAATCCCATGTAGTCAATAAGATAAAAGAATTAAGTAAAAGCAAATCAGTTGAGATAGTTCTTGTAGATACTATGCGGGATCTAGGAAAAGCTTGTGGAATTGATGTGAGTGCCGCGTCAGTTGCAATTATTAAGACAGAGTAATATTTGGAAGGAGGTGCCCGAATGCCAACTATTAACCAATTAGTAAGAAAAGGTAGAAAAAAGCAAACTAAAACTTCAGAAGCAAGACACTTAAATGTAGGTTGGAATTCTTTAAAGAAGAAAACAACTAAAGTATATTCACCACAAAAAAGAGGTGTTTGTACTGCAGTTAAGACTGTAACGCCTAAAAAGCCTAACTCAGCATTAAGAAAAATAGCAAGGGTAAGGTTAAGTAATGGACGTGAAGTTACAGCTTATATACCTGGAATTGGTCATAACTTACAAGAACATAGTGTTGTTCTTATAAGAGGTGGTAGAGTTAAAGACTTACCAGGAGTTAGATACCACATAGTTAGAGGATCGCTTGACACTGCAGGTGTTGAAGATAGAAAACAAAGTAGATCTAAGTACGGTACTAAAAAACCTAAAAAGTAATATATGTCGAAGGGTGCGATGATGTATCTTTCTTAACTCCTTTAATAAGGAGTTAAGCGTATGTTTTTTTACATTAAGTGCACAGCGACTAATGCTTTTGGTCGAGTACCAATGAATTAATCTTGATTATTAAGGAGGGAAGCGAAGTGCCTAGAAAAGGACATATACCAAAAAGAGAAGTAATGGAAGATCCAATATATAAAGACAAAGTTTTAACAAAACTAATAAGCTCTGTGATGCTTGATGGTAAAAGAGGGACTGCACAGAGAATAGTTTATGGAGCCTTCGATATTATAAAAGAAAAAACTGGAGAAGATCCATTAGAAGTATTTTATAAAGCACTAAATAATGTTATGCCTGTATTAGAAGTTAAGGCTAGACGTGTTGGTGGTGCAACATACCAAGTTCCTGTAGAAGTAAGACCAGACAGAAGACAAACTCTTGGAATAAGATGGATAACTCTTTATTCAAGAAAAAGAGGCGAGAAAACTATGAGAGAAAGAATCGCCAAAGAATTAATGGACGCTGCTAATGAAACAGGAGCTAGTGTTAAGAAGAAAGAAGAAGTTCATAAAATGGCTGAAGCAAATAAAGCTTTTGCACACTATAGATGGTAATAAAGTCTTATTAGATAAGTTATTAAGGGAAAATAACAATGAGTTACTAAGTAGCAGGAAGGAGGAGTAACATGGCTAGAAAATTTTCGCTAGAAAAAACGCGTAATATAGGAATCATGGCCCATATAGATGCTGGTAAAACAACAGCTACAGAGAGAATACTTTTCTATTCAGGTAGAATTCATAAGATAGGCGAAACACATGATGGTGCATCTCAAATGGACTGGATGGAGCAAGAGCAGGAAAGAGGAATCACAATTACTTCTGCTGCTACTACTACACAGTGGAGAGATCATAGAATTAATATCATAGACACGCCAGGTCACGTGGATTTCACAGTAGAGGTTGAAAGATCACTACGTGTTCTTGATGGATCAGTTGCTATATTTGATGCGAAGAATGGAGTTGAGCCTCAGTCAGAGACTGTATGGCGTCAAGCGGACAAATATAATGTACCAAGAATTTGCTTTGTAAACAAGATGGATAAGATGGGTGCTGATTTTTACTATGCAGTAAAGACTATGGAAGAAAGATTAAAAGCAAATGCAGTAGCTATTCAGTTACCTATAGGAACAGAGGATGAATTTGAAGGTATAATAGATCTAATAGAAATGAATGCAAGAATATATAGAGATGACCTTGGACAAAAAATTGATGTAGTAGAAATTCCAGAAGATAAAAAGGATTTAGCAGAAGAGTATAGAGAAAAATTATTAGAAGCAGTATCAGATTTTAATGAAGATATAATGATGAAGTACTTAGAGGGAGAGGAAATAACACCTAAGGAACTTATGGATGCTGTAAGAGAAGCAACTATAAATGTTGAAATCTTCCCAGTACTTTGTGGATCTGCTTATAAAAACAAAGGTGTACAAATGTTGATTGATGCAGTAGTTGATTACTTACCATCACCAACAGAAGTACCAGCAATTAAAGGATTCTTACCAGATTCAGAGGAAGAAGACGAAAGGAAAGCATCAGATGATGAACCTTTCTCAGCATTAGCATTTAAAGTAATGACAGACCCTTATGTAGGTAAGTTATCTTTTTTTAGAGTATACTCAGGAGTACTAGAATCAGGTTCTTATGTAATGAATTCTACTAAAGAAAAGAAAGAAAGAGTAGGTCGTTTATTACAAATGCATGCTAACTCCAGAGAAGAAATCGATCAGGTTTATGCTGGTGATATAGCAGGAGCTGTTGGATTTAAAGAAACAGGAACTGGAGATACATTATGTGATGAAAAACATCCAATAATATTAGAATCAATGGTATTCCCAGAGCCAGTTATCTCAGTTGCAATAGAGCCTAAAACTAAGGCAGGACAAGAAAAAATGGGTATAGCTCTTCAAAAGTTAGCAGAAGAGGATCCAACATTTAGAACGCATACTGATG
>VEND01000028.1 GCA_009711765.1 Bacillota bacterium
CTTTTAAATTCTATTCATAAGTAATAGAAATTATTACACCTATATAGGCTTTTATATTTTCTTTGTTTTAATTTGTCAATATTAAAAATATTACCTGGGAAATTAAATGAAAATGTAAAAAAATATAAAATAATACTTTTCTTTTGTCGATAAAAGATTAATATTTTATAAAAAAACGTTTATTATAGATCCTTACTTTTATAATATGAATTTTTTACTGAATTATTTAAAAACTAACATAAAAGTAGTATGCTTTATAAATTAACAATGCAATTTCAGGGGTGCTCTTTATGTATAAAATAATGATAGTTGAAGATTATTTAAGTCTTTGTAATGAAATTTCTAAGGGATTTAAAAGGTGGGGTAGTAGTGGATTACTCTAAAATATATAAAAAAGGGATGATATTTTAGATAAGAAAATAGTTTTTACAAATGATATCTACGGAGAGATTGATATTGAGGATGATAAGTAATGCAGCTAAAACCTTTAAATATTATTATAAATTTATTGAATATGATATGAAAAAAATAATGCTATAGAAATAGATAATCGTATTATAAGCATATCCCTTGCAATCCCTTTTATTATATTAAGATATGCAACTAAACTCTGTAACTACTTTAAAAGAATATATAAAGAAAGACTTGTAAGGAATGTATTGACTATTTATACAATTATCTTGAAATTAATGTCAATATACTTTGTATTTTCCATACAAAACAAAAACCCCTTTCTGGTTTCGTCATTAGCTTTAATAACTTCCAGAAAGGAGTTTTCTTTAGTTAGTAACAAAATTAAATTAATATCTAAAAAATTATCGCTAATATTTTTTAGATATTAATATTTACTTATTTTCTTTCCTTTGATTTTTTATATTTCACGAATATAAGATTTAATTTTCAAAACTCCAATATAAAACATATAGATAACTTTGGCATCTTCATCTAGTAAACTACTTTTATTTTGATAAAACATAATGTGTATTCTTTCCTCTTCCCTGTACTCTTAAAAACTTTTTATGAACCATAGATTTCAATATTTCTCTTGCTCTTCTATCTTTAATATCTAATATTTTAACTACGTCTTTCGTTTTTATTTCTCCGTAATCTTTCACATAAAATAATATCTTATTTTCCTGATTTGTTAATTCTTCATATCTTTCCGGCACTTTTCCGGCACTTTCCGGCACTTTTCCGGCACTTTCCGGCACTTCTCTATATATATCTACGTTCACAAAGTCTCCACACTCTCTAATTTCAGGTTCTTTCAAGCCTTTGTTTATGCATGATGATTTTATTCTCTTTATTCCACTGCCCCATTGTTCAATATAATTAAGTTCTTTAAAAACCCTTGCAACTACTTTATTTCTAACTTCAGACCGTCCTTCTAAAATATCTTCTTGCGTTATTGTATTTGGAAAACTTCCTGGTGATACTATATTAACAAGGTCATCATATATTCCAACCTTTATATCTCTACCCATATTAACATAATCTCTATGAATTACTGCGTTTATAATAGCTTCTCTTATTGCTTCGATAGGTATTTCATAAGTATCTGTTCTTTGTAACCCTTTTACTTCTCCTTTTAGATTTATATGGTTTTTAATAAAACTTTCTGTTTTTTCAATCTGTGAAAATAAATCTCCATGATATTCTTTTTTGTCTAGAAATATATCCATTGTATTACCTTTGAATCTACTGCACTTTATTACACAATTCTCATATTTACCTAAAACTAATAACAAAGCATTTGTAGGATATATAATTGCTTTTTCTTTTCTAATTAATTTTAAATTTTGTAACTTTTCTAAATCTATCTTTTTGTTTATATCTTCAAATTTAAATTTTAAAGGTGAAAGATCCAAAGAATTAAAATCTATTTCATAATTTATTTCTTCATCAAAACTTATATTTCTTCTTTGTCTTTCTAGATCTAAAATATTATCAAAACTTGCTTTTCTATTTGTTGCACCTATCCTTATATACACACCATTATTTTTTCCTTTTTTCCTTAAATAATAAGGTAATAAGTTACCTCTAAACACTTTTATAATCATAATTATCTTTCCATCAATATTAGTTGTATAAATTTCAGGAATAATATTAGGATAACAATTATCATAAATTATTGAAGCTAATCTATCCTGCACTTCAAAAATATCTAGATCTTCATCTAATCCAACAATTTGTCTTTTATCATTTACTCCTATTATTAGTTTTCCACCACTTGTATTTGAAAAAGCTATTATAGTTTTGGCTATACTTTCGTTATTCGGGAGTATTTCTTTAAACTCAAGTTTTTTACTCTCACCTTTATCTATTTCTTCTAATATTCCCATTTATACACCTCCCTTTATTCTAAAAAACGTATTTACTTAAATTATTTTACATATATTTGATAACTATTATACCATATAAGCCATATTACAAACGAAATCATATATTTTTAATTATTTCTTATATTTCATTTATTTCTTATTGACACATTAAATCATTTTAATTTATATGTTTTTCTTTTATCACTTGATGGATCATTATACTCTATTGTATTATCATCTATCCATACTGGAGAAAATTTCTTAGTAACTGATTTATCAATTATAATCTTTTCCTTTGTTGAGAAATTATATAGATATAGTTTAATACTTTTTTTACTTTCCTTAAATTCATCAAAAGCATCTGTATCTAAAAGTACTGGATAATCACTATAACAAATCCAATCTGTGTTAGGATTTATAACATATTCTGATATTAATTCTAAATTGTTTTTTATATATGAAATATCACCATTTTCTATTTTAAAAAAGTATTCTATCATATATGTATCACTTAAACTTCCATATAAAACTTTACCATCATCTGACCATATATTTGGAGTTACTTGTAGTGATTTATCTATTTCATTAAAGGAATATGTCTTAATTTTTTCACCTTTATCATTAAGAAGAACTAATTTTTCATCAAATTCTACTGCAATCTTCTTATTATCAGAACTTACCCTATAATCAATCCCTTTAGCAGAATATAATTTCTTTACCCCCTTAGATTTATCATATCTTAAAAGCTCATCTGTCCACTCATTATCAGTATCTCCCACTCTTTTTAGATAATATATACATTCATTATGAACCTCCATAAAGTGATAATGATTAGTATATAAACGTTCATTTTTACTTAACTTTCCCTTAAGTTTTTCATTTTCATTTTTTAACTTATCTATCTCTTCATTTTTTTCTTCTAACTTTAATTTTAATTCATTTATTTGGTTATTATTTACGTCCTCTTTATCAGTATTAATATCTTTACAACCAAAAGTAAATAAACTAAAAATAATTAATACCATTAATAACTTCCCTTTCATCTTTTATCCCCCTAGCTTTTTTATTATCTATCATAAAATTTTTTCCTATTAGAATATAAAAGCACTATAAAACTTAATATAACAATACCTATTACTAAAAAATTATATCCTTTATCTTCATAAGCTTTTTCTATACTCAAGGTTTCATTATTATTAATATGTATATCCTTACTAAACTCTGGATATATTTCAATTTTCTTTTGGTTTTTATCTTTTATAAAAACCTTACCATCTTCTAAATAAAAATTATTTATCCTACATCCACTGTTTATATAAAAATTAAACATAACATTATCCTTAGAAGATAAACTACTTTCTACTATATTTAGTGTTTTATAATCTAAGGAAGACACTTTAAAAACTCCCCATTTAAGTTTATAATTTGATTTATACCTATCAATTGATGCTACTAAATAATCTCCCTTTTTAGGTTTGTACCAATAAAAATTATCTTTATCATTAAATATTTTTATTACTTTTTCTATTTTTTTACCCTGTAAAGTTTTATCTACATTAACTTTAATATAGTTTTCATTAACATCTTCTACAGTTGCTAAAACTAAAGCATATTGATCTCCATGGGTTAATCTATATATAATATCTGCTCCAAAAGTATTAGATGTTGATATAAGTACTATGATTAATATAGGAATAACTATTTTTTTCACCATTAAACTATCTCCTTATATTTTATTAACTATCACCATATTTTTGGTATTACTCTTTTTGTTTCTTTTATATATTCTTTATACTCGGGTAGTTCTTTTATTAAAAACTTCTCTTCAACTTTTATTCTCCATAAAAATATACATATAGTTACTATGGATAAAACTAAACTATAATAAGAATTTAAAACTAAAGGAAATCCTATTACTTGAAGAATATTACCACAATATGCTGGGTGACGAATATATTTATAAATTCCCACCCTTACAACCTTTTGATTACTCCAAGTCTCTACATCCCTAGAAAAAAACTTACCTAAAGTTTTAATTCCTATTCCCCTTATTATTATTCCTAGGACTATAAGAAAGGTTCCCATAAGTGTTACTAAAATATTATATCTAACCATATATACATATTCTAATAAAGGAATAATCAAAGTGATAAACCATGTTATATAAAGAATATAACTTGTCATTTCATAACCCTTTTTATTTTCTGAGCTTTGTCCTTTGAAAAAATGCCTATCCGATAATAAACTACCTACAAATAATATTAAATATAAAAACACATAATCACTATTTAATACACTTATGTTTGTTTTATAAACTCTCCATGTATATATATAAACTATTACTATAACTACTTTAGTTAAAATATCTAACCCTTTTTTCATATAATCCCCCTAACCAAGTTAAAATAGAATATAAATTATTATTTTGGTTTTTATGTATTTATTTTCCATAGTATCATTATAACAAAAAAACTATATATATGTTTAGAATTTTAAAAAGTATCAATTATTTTTACATCAATATAAATATCCATCCTATATTAAATTTAATGGTATTTTTTTATATAATTGTAAAATTCATATTTAATATTGATATTGTTTACTTACTTGGGTATATGAAATATATGGAATTTAAAATTTATTTAAAAGAGGTGAAGTTATTTTATGAAAAAAAGAATGCTTACTGGAAATCAAGCGATTTCTAGAGGGTTTTATGAAGCGGGAGGTTTGATAGCTTCAAGTTATCCTGGTTCTCCAGCTGTAGGTATTATTGAAAACACAAAAACATATAAGGAAGTGTACTCAGAATTTTCTACTAATGAAAAGGTTGCTTTAGAAGTAGCAATAGGTGGATCCTTTAACGGAGCAAGATCAATGGTAGCTATGAAGCATGTAGGTCTTAATATTTCTCTAGATCCATTAATGACCTTTACAGAAACACCAACTAATGGAGGATTCTTATTAGTTTCAGGAGATGATCCAGGTCTCTCAAGTTCACAAAATGAACAGGATAATAGAAATCTAGGAAAATTTGCAAATATAGGTATTCTAGATCCATCGGATAGCGGGGAGGCTAAGGATTTTACTAAAAAGGGCCTTGAAATTAGCGAAAAATATTCAACTCCTATGATGTTAAGAATTACAAGTAGACTTTGTCATAGTAGAAGTGTTGTCAACATTAAAGATAGAGTAGAAAAAAATCAATCAGGTATGGATTTAAATAGTGAAAATTATTGTATGATCCCAGCTAATTCAAGAGATAAGCAATATGCTATGAAGGAAAGAATTAAAGAATTGGGAAAATTTGCATATGATACAGATTTAAATAAATTAGAAATTAAAAAAGGGACAGATACATTAGTTATTACATCTGGATTAATGTATAACAATCTAAAGGAATTAGATTTAGATATAAGCATATGGAAGTTAGGCCTTGTTTACCCAATATCTAAGAAAAAGGCTAAAGAAGTAACTAATAAATATAAAAAAGTTATCGTATTAGAAGAAATGACACCCTTTATAGAAAATGAATTAAAGCTTATGGGAATAGAATGTATGGGTAAAGAGTATTTTTCATTTACTAAAGAGTTAGACATAAAAGATATAGAAGAAGGCTTTTATAAGGCAGGATTAATAAAGAATAAACATATAGAAGATGTAGAAAAAGTAGATACTGTTAAAAGATATCCTGTATTTTGTACTGGATGTCCCCATAGACCAACCTTTGATATTATAAAAAAATCTAAGGCTAAATTAATAATAGGAGATATCGGATGTTATTCCCTAGCAGCCCTACCTCCATTTGAAAAATCAAATTCCATAATAAGTATGGGTGCTAGTATAGGAATAACTAAAGGATTACGTAAAGCTATGGATTCTAATGATAATGATGACCCTGTTGTAGCAGTTATAGGAGATGGAACATTTTTTCACTCTGGAATTCCATCGTTTATAAACCTCTTACATCAAAAGAAGGATAATGAAAATATAACAATTTTAATCCTTGATAATAGAACAACTGCAATGACAGGTGGACAACATAATGCAAGTTCAGGTAATTATAATAAAAATGATGATATGAAAGTAGAAATAAAAACTTTATTAGAAAGTATAGGTTTTAAAAGGGTATCAGAAATAGATCAATATAATTACGATGAGACTAAAAAACTATTTAAACAAGAATTAAATCATCAAGGTTTATCGGTTTTAATTCTAAAGGGTCCATGTGCCCTTAAATATAAAATGAACAAACCCCATTTTTATGTTGATCCTAAGATATGCATAAGTTGTAGAACATGTGTAAAGACAGGTTGTCCTCCCCTTAAGATGATTAAATATGAAGGAATAGATAAATTAAAATCATCAATAGATAGTGATATATGTGTAGGTTGTAGTGTTTGTGCCCAGGTTTGCCCTGTTAATGCAATTAAACAATCTAAAAAAGATAAGGAGGATGATTCAATTGACAACTAATATAATGCTTGCAGGAGTTGGAGGTCAAGGACTTGTCATTATGACAGATATTATTTGTGAAGCTGCAATGAAGGATGGATATGATGTTAAAAGTAATGATGTTATTGGCTTATCCCAAAGGGGAGGTATGGTTTGGGGAAATGTAAAAATAGGTAAAAAAGTTTACTCCCCTAATATTAAACCAAAGGATGGGGACATATTATTAGGTATGGAACCCCTTGAAACCTATAGATGGAATACAATTTTAAAAGATAGTGCTACTATTATAATGAATAGTAAAAGATTTGACCCTATACCGGTTCAACAGGAAAAAAAGGATTATCCTATAAAAGAAATTAAAAGATTAAAAGATAAGTATAATACCACAGAGATAAATGCATTCGATGAAGGTGTTAAGCTTGGTAAGAAACAGGTTGCAAATGTTATATTAATTGGAATATTAGCAAGACATTTAGAAAAGTTAGATCTAACTCCAATAAATATAGATACTTGGAAGGAAGCAATAAGTGAAAACGTTCCTAAAAAAGCAATAGATATGAATATGAAAGCCTTTGATTTAGGATATAATTATAAAAACTAAAGATTTAAAAAGAATTTATTATTAAAAGGACACATCTTAAGATGTGTCCTTTATATATTACTTTCTATATATCCTTGCTCCTAAACTTTTTAATTTATTTTCTATATCTGAATAACCTCTATCTATATGATATATATTATCTACTTCTGTATTACCATCTGAAACTAATCCTGCTAATATTAAGGCTGCTCCTGCCCTTAAATCAGTAGCCTTTACTGGAGCTCCTAAAAGACTATTAGGACCTTGAACTATTGCACTTCTTCCATCTATTTTTACATCTACTCCCATTCTTTTAAGCTCATTTACATGCATAAACCTATTTTCAAATACAGTTTCTATAATTACACTAGTACCCTCAGCTACTCCCATTAAAGCCATAAATTGAGCTTGCATATCTGTTGGAAATCCTGGATATGGTAATGTTTTAATATCCACTGCATTTATTGGACCATCTGCCTTAACTCTAATGCTATCATCATTTTCATAAATCTCTACTCCAGCTTCCTTAAGCTTTGCAATAATAGGTTTTATATGGCTAGTTAACACATTTTCTATTACTATATCTCCTTTAGTAATTGCTGCTGCAACCATATAGGTACCTGCTTCTATTCTATCAGGTATTATTATATGATCAGCTGAATTTAATTCTTTAACACCTTCAATTTTTATAGTATTAGTACCTGCACCTCTAACCCTAGCTCCCATTTCATTTAAGAAATTAGAAAGGTCAACTATCTCTGGTTCCTGAGCAACATTCTCTATTACAGTTTCTCCCTCGGCTAAACAAGCAGCCATCATTATATTTTCTGTAGCTCCTACACTTGGAAAGTCTAAATATATTTTATCTCCCACTAACTTTTCAGCAGTAGCTTCTATAAATCCATGTCCTACTTCAACTTCTGCCCCTAGTGCTTTAAATCCTTTAAGATGTAAATCTATAGGTCTTGTTCCTATAGCACACCCTCCAGGCATTGAAACCCTAGCCTTGCCCAACCGGGCCAATAAAGGTCCCATCACTAGAAAAGAAGCTCTCATTTTCTTCATTAAATCATAGGGTGCTTCATAATTATCTATCATTGCTGAGTTTATTTGTAATTTATCTCTTGATATTCTCTTTACATCTGACCCTAAAGCTGCTAATACAGCACTTATAACCTCCACATCTCTTAAATCAGGTACTTCATGTAATACACAATTTCCTGTTGATAGTAAGGATGCTGCTATTATAGGTAATGCTGAATTCTTAGCGCCATCAATTTTCACCGTTCCTGTTAAGGGTGGACTTTTTTCCACTATAATTTTTGGCACTTTTTTTTCCTCCTTTTTAATATCCTGTTGTTATAATAGGACTCCCAATCCAGATATATGTTTTCTTTTCATAATCATTGTATCTAAGGGCTAAATTAAGATTCATTTTTCTTTTTCCTGTATAGATATACTTATCTATATTCGGTGTATATGCCGATATACTAACAAGTGATGAATCAACTACTCCCTCTACTTTTTTACCCTCAGTAGCATTTAATGCCTTTGAAACCACTTGATATTTATCTACACTACTTAATTCTCCCTCAAAACTTCCAACTATGCAAGTAGTAAACTGTGGATTTGAGTCTAACTTACTATATATTTTTTTTATTCTCTTTTTTGTGTTTTCAACTTCATTTTTATGATTGTTTACTACATCTATTACTAAGTCCGTCTCTTCTAGGGTATTATAATCATCCTTATATGTCAAAAGAATAGCCGTTATATAATTATTATAATCATCTCTTCCATAAATGATAATCTGATTTTGTTCTTTTCCCCTAATTAATTCATAACTATAATAATTTTTTAAGTCACTTTCATTTAAATTATTTTTATTTGTAAGCTCCCCTTTTATATTTAACATATCTATTAAATTAACTCCTAATTGATTAAGTTCTTCCATAGAAAGAAACTTATCTTTTATTTTAGAATTAGAATTTATATTTACTTCTACAAATTCAGCATCCGTTGAATTAAAGGTATCAATTAATGGTCTGTTAGTACTTATATCCTCAGCAAATGTATAATTAATAAAAGATAAAACTATAATTATTCCAATAAGTAAAAATTTCTTAATATTTTTCATAAAAAACCTCCTAGAAATGTTTCTAACTTTTTTCATTTAATAATATTAGATAAGGTTATCTTTCGTTTATTTAGGTTTTATCTTAAGATTTGGGGAGTGGGGAAGGGAAGAAGTTGATTGTAATTATGTTAAAGGGGGACAAAAACATAGCTTACAACTTTCCCTCTTCCCTTGTAATTA
>VEND01000132.1 GCA_009711765.1 Bacillota bacterium
AAAAACAGAAGAGAAAATATTAAATGCAGCTATTAAAATATTTACAGAAAAGGGATATTCAGCAGCCACGACCAGTGAAATAGCTAAGGAAGCTGGTATAGCCGAGGGAACAATTTTTAGATATTTTTCAAAGAAAAAGGAAATTTTACATTCTGTTGTTTATAAGTTTTTAGATACCTTTGCAGAATCAATAGTATTTGATTCTTTATATGAAATTATTAATGAGAATCAAGATAATTCTATGAAAGAGTTATTAAAGATTATAGCATTAGATAGAATAAAGTTATTTAAGTCCCACTTTCCCTATGCTCATATATTGTTTAATGAAATGCAATATCATGAGGATATTAGAAAGCTTTTTCTAGATAAGATTATGGCAAATGTATTTGATATAGCAAAATTAATATTTAAGGAAGGTCAAAAGCGGGGAGAGTTTAAAGATATAGATCCAATAATAGGGGTTAGATCTTTTATGGGAATGTTAGGATTTATGTTTATGCAACGGAGGTTTATGCCTGAATATAATGTGTATAATTCATTAGAAGAAGAGATTGAGGCACTAATAGATTTATATTTTGATGGAATCAGTAATAAATAAAAAGAATATGGAGGAAGATTATGAGAGTAAAGGGTATTATTATTTTACTAATAATTACACTTTTAATGATGGGATGTGAAATAAATAATAAGGATAAATTAGATATTTACACAGGAACCATAGAAGCAGATACCATAAATGTTAGTTTAGAAACTTCAGGGAGTATAAAAAACATATCAGTTAATGAAGGAGAAAGTATAAAGATAGGAAAAACTTTAGCTACAATAGATACAACTAATTTAGAGATTCAACTAAAAAAAGCAAAGGCAGGGTTAAAGCAGGCAAAAGCAAAATTTGAAGAAATAATAAAAGGTGCTAGGGATGAAGAATTAAGAAAGGCAAAGGCTAAGGTTGCTCAATTAAAGGCATTAAAAAATGGAGCTAAAAAAACCTATGATTATAGGTTGAAACAACTTGAAGATGTTAAATCCCTTTATAATAATGAAAGTGTTTCTGAAAAAAAGGTAAATGATAGTAAGGCTTTAGTAGATAATGCATTAGCTAAATTAAATAGTGTTAAAAAACAATATGAAGGAGCAAAAGCAGAGCTTGATTTAATTATTAAAGGGGCGACAGATGAAAAAGTTAAAATAACAAAGGCTGATATAGATAAAGCAAAGGCTCAAATAGAGTTATTAGAATATCAAATTTCTAAGGGTACAATTAAAGCACCTATGAATGGTGTTATTGAAGTAATTAATTATAATGTAGGAGAATTTGTTACTATGGGAAGGCCAATAATTTCAATGATTAATCCAGAAAATTTATGGGTTAAAGTTTATATACCGGAGAAAAAACTTCATAAGATAAAATTAAATGAAAAAGTAAAATTATCATCCGATGCATTGGATAAAAAGATAGAAGGAAAGGTTGTTTATATAGCAACTGAGGCAGAATTTACTCCTAAAAATGTTGAGTCAAAGGAAAGTAAGGAAGAGATGGTTTTTGAAGTTAAAATAAAACTTATTGATTCAAAAGATCTTAAACCAGGGATGCTTTTAGATGTAAATTTAGAAGGTGAGTTATAATGGGTGAAAATGCTATAGTAACTAATAATTTAACTAAAAGATTTAATAATTTTACAGCAGTAAATTCTATTAATCTTAAAATAAAGAAAGGAAAAATCTATGGTCTACTTGGACCTAATGGTGCAGGAAAGTCAACTACTATTAGAATGTTATGTGGAGTGTTAACACCATCAGATGGTAAAGGAGAAGTTTTAGGATATGATATTTATACTCAAGCAGAATTAATAAGACAAAATATAGGATATATGTCTCAGCGTTTCAGTTTATATGAGGACCTTACAGTTAAAGAAAATTTAGATTTTTATTCAAGTATTTATACATTACCTAAAAAAATTAGAAAAGAAAGAATGGTAGAACTTATTAAAATGGCTGGACTTGAAGGTAAGGAAAAAAGGTTAGCAGGTAAGCTTTCTGGAGGATGGAAGCAAAGATTAGCCCTAGGATGTGCACTGATGCATAAGCCTAAATTACTTATATTAGATGAACCAACAGCAGGAGTGGACCCTGTATCTAGAAGGGTTTTTTGGCAACTAATATATGGGCTTTCTAAACAGGGGATTACTATTCTTGTAACTACCCATTATATGGATGAGGCTGAAAGCTGTGATGAGATAGCTTTTATTTTTGGAGGTAAAATTTTAACCCAGGGAACACCAAATAAGTTAATAAAACAAAAGAAAGGTAAAAACTTAGAGGATGTATTTATAAGTTATGTAGAAGAACAAACCGGTGAAAGGGTTCAAGCATCCTTTAATACTATGCGTTTTATACATGATAAGAGAATGGGTGATTAGAAATGAATATTCAAAGATTATTAACTATTATGAAAAAAGAATTTATCCATATAAAAAGAGATAAAGCTAGTTTAGGTATTGCTATTATGATGCCAATTATATTTATTTTGATATTTGGATATGCAGTAAATACCGATGTAGAAAATATTAAGGTAGGTATATTAGATGGTGATAAAACAAAAGAAAGTAGAGAACTTATAAAAAAGTTTGCAAATTCTAATTATTTTATTCCCTATAGATATGTTAATAGCATTAATGAAATAGAAAGATTAATTGATAAGGGGAAAGTAAAAACTGGTCTAGTAATTCCTGCAGGAATGTCTAAGGCATTAAATAGAAAAGAAGAACCACAAATACAACTTATTATTGATGGGACTGATCCTACTATAGCAAGAACAGCGCTACAAAGTGGAGTTTTAGTTGGAAAAATGTATGGTCTTGAAAACCAACAAGGGATAAACAAAACTAATTTAAAGGGAATAGATTTAAGAACTAGGGTATGGTACAATCCTAATTTAGAAAGTACTAAATTTACCATTCCAGGCTTAATTGGTTTAATAATGCAAAATGTAACAGTTATGCTTACAGCCTTTGCTTTAGTTAGAGAAAGGGAAAGAGGAACAATAGAACAACTTATTGTAACACCTATTAAGTCTACAGAACTTATACTTGGTAAGATGATACCCTATATTTTAATAGGGTCCTTAGGTTTTTTAGTCTCCCTATATTTTGGAACATACTGGTTTAATGTCTCAATTAAGGGAAGTATAAGTTTATTATTATTATTTGGGTTTGGTTTTGTTATTTGTGCTTTAGCAATGGGGATGCTTATATCAACTGTTGCTAAAAATCAGTTACAAGCAATGCAAATGACAATCCTTATAATTTTACCAAGTGTATTATTATCTGGATTTATTTTTCCTAGGGAATCAATGCCTAATATTATCCAGGGAATAGGTTATTTTATTCCATTAACTTATTTTTTAAATATACTTAGAGGTATAATTTTAAAAGGAATAGGAGTAAATTATCTATGGAAGGATATTTTATTATTAATAATTATAGGTACCTTTTTACTAGGAATTGCATCAGTAAGATTTAATAAAAAGTTAGATTAGTTATTTAAGTTTATAAAAAAAGGTTAGAAATATGAGTAAAATAAATTCATATTTCTAACCTTTAAGCATTGTTATATTTTTTATTTACCAGTGATATTCACGCCATAGGAACATATCCATGGAAATATGGCTGAACCAAAATTTATTCTTTCTCTAGAGATATCTTTGATATTAAAAAACTTCATATTAATTTTTTTAGATCCATAAAGGCTTAATAAGAAGTTTTTTAATATACCTTCTTCTATTAAAGTAGTACTTTCTGCTTTAAAACCATCGTCTGTTATGAAATATCCATCGCATATATCATTAGATACAGAGTTAGAATGGAGACTAAATTTAGTATTTGCTACTTGTTTATTTAGCTTATCCTTAAATAAATTTGTTTTTGAGATTAAAGAATATCCTTTAAATAGGTTTCTACGTAAAAGGATTCGGTGTAATAATTATATTGTCTTTAAAATTCTTTTTTATAGTTTTTTTGTTAAGTTGATCTTCTGATTGATTTAAAATATTATTAAGAGATGCACATTCTAATAAATCCTTTTCTAAATTTCTTAAGGAGAACTCAATGGAATAGAAGATTTCTTTAAAGATTAATTTGTAATTGCATAAATATATGTAAGTTATGTTAATCATATACTGTTAAAGAAAGTTTATAAATTTATGATAAGGATGAAATATGTAAGTTAACTGGAAATATTAAATAAAAAAATGTATACTAAAAGTACTGTATATAATTATTAATGATTAGGAGGATTTGATGGAGGAAAAATACAAAGGATTAATAGATGAGTTAAAGGAAAATAATATTTCAGTTGATGAGGCAATAACTTATATAAAAGAAATGAAAAAGATACACAATAGATTTCCAGATGTTAAATTTAGAACGATATCGCTACCTTATTTAGATGGACTTTCACCAACTTTAGAATCCACATCTATGAAAATCACAGAAGAGAATGGAGAATTATCTAGGGCAATAGGAAAATTTAGAGGTATGAGTGGAGAAAGGGAAGGTATAAAACTTACTGATAAAGAGGCATATAATGAAGTAACTAAAGAATTACTTGACGTTGTACAAAGTGCATATACTATGATATTAGTATTAGAAAAGCAATATGGTATCGATGTAGAAAAATATCAAGAAAATCATATAGATAAGCTTATTGATAAAGGATATATTGAATATGTAACTAAGAAAGCAAAATAAAATTATAAAGGTAAATGTATATTTTTATAGGAAGGATATTATTAGCTATTGTATTATCAGGTTAGGATGCTATATTATTATATTGATTAGTAGATGAAGATGAGACGGAGCTTGTTTTTAGAGATATAATTCAATTAGTATAGAAGGCTTACCTTATGATTAGTAAAATTTTTAGACTAGATCTAAGAAGCCATCACTTTTAAAGTGGCGGAGGTTTAATTATAAGTAGTTAAATTAGAAGGTGATAAAAATAGTAAGTTATATGATTTATATAGTAATTATTATAAATATAATATCTCTATTTATATATAAAAGAGATAAAGGATTAGCTATTAAAAATAAATTTAGGATATCAGAAAAAACATTAGTATCAATGAGTATTATAGCTCCCTTTGGAGCTTTACTAGGTATGAAAAGATATAGACATAAAACTAAAAAAATAAAATTTAAATTTGCTATTATATTAGGATTTATACTTTATATAGGTATAATATATATAATATATACTAAAAACCTCCTTAATTATTTATAAGGAGGTTAATTATTATACAATATTTAATAATTTTTTCTTTGGTTTTAATAAATGACTAACACTATTTCTTTGTTTCAAATCTAAATTATTAAAATTTTTATGAATCCATTTGATTTGTTTTTTTGTTACTTTTTTATTGTTTAAGCAAACGTAGGAACAATGATTAGAAGATCCCATGGCAATAAAATGGTCTAATTTTAAAATATTATCATTTGGAATACTTGTTTCATTTTTTAAAGCCTTTCTTAATTTACTATCCTTGATTTTGTGTTTAAATAAAATTTTTTGAGCAAGTATTCTATGTTCTCCATATTTACATGGATAGAATATTCCTTTTGGGGATAACCATCCTGTTAACCCCTTTTTATCTTTCATTTTTTCATTCTCCTTTATGATTATTTTATTTTATATTGTTACACAAATAGTTTATAATATCAATAGTAATTTATACTTTTATTATGATTTTTTGGATATTTAAATTAATAATAGAAATAACAGCTTAAAGGAAGGATTTATTAAATAATAGCCATAGATGAATATATATGTTTGCTGATAGATTTTAGTATGTATTAAAACTAATGGACTTAAAGATAAAAATAAAATAAAATTAAGGTAGAAGTTTTAAATAAACTTTAAAGAATTTGGGGGATAATATGTATAAAAAAATACAAATAAAAAAAGAAGAAATAGATCATTTAAAAAACAGTGATGAAAACATGAAAAAGCTTATAGATAAAGTAGGGGATATAGATAGAAGTTATATACCTAATCATTTTCTAGCTTTAGTAAATAGTATAGTATTTCAACAACTAGCATATAATGCTGCTAATGCTATATGGAATAGACTTATAAGTATTTATGATAAAGTAACTCCTGAAAATGTATTAAATACAGATAATGAAATACTTAGGGAATGTGGTTTATCTAGGACTAAAATTAGCTATATA
The DNA here is from genome assembly GCA_009711765.1 of Bacillota bacterium. Taxonomy (GTDB): domain Bacteria; phylum Bacillota; class Clostridia; order Tissierellales; family MES13; genus MES13. The sequence continues at coordinate 6,228 of VEND01000132.1, forward strand.
AAAAATATTTCCCAAGCAATTATTGATGATAAGATTAATTTAGAAAAAATTAATACTTTAAGTAATGAAGAGATAATTAATAATTTAACTGAAATTAAAGGTATAGGAATTTGGACTGCAGAAATGTTTTTAATCTTTTCTTTAAATAGGAAAAATGTTTTAAGCTATAAAGATTTAGGGATAAGAAAAGGGATAAAATGGCTATATGGTATGAAAAAGGAGCCCACTGAAAAACAATTTAGTAAAATAAAAGAAAAATTTTCTCCATATAATACATTAGCATCCTTTTATTTATGGGAAATAACCCTAAAAAACTTACATACATATGATGATATTGATAGTATAGATAATAATGTTACATATCTTAAATCTCCAATAGGACTTATAGAATTACAATCTAATAAAGGAAAAATAGTTAGATTAGATTTTGTGAAGAAAAAAAGACATAAAGAAAAAAATGATTTTATTTTAGAAAAGGCTAAAAATCAGTTAGTGCAATATTTTGAAGGTTTAAGGAGGGATTTTACTTTACCACTAGAGATTAAAGGAACAAATTTTCAAACTAAAGTATGGAATGAACTTAAAAATATCCCCTATGGAGAAACTTATTCTTATAAAGATATAGCAGTAAATATAGAAAATGAAAATGCTTGTAGGGCTGTTGGAAACGCTAATAATAAAAATAAAATACCTATAATAATTCCTTGTCATAGAGTAATAGGAGCTAATGGAAAGTTAGTTGGTTATGGTGGTGAATTATGGCGTAAGGAATGGTTATTAAATCATGAAAATAATAAGGGGTAATCTAAATTTAGATTACCTCTTATTTATATATTCCAATTACATGACCTATTTGTTTTAAAAGTTTTTTAGGAATACCCAATTCATTTGTTAGAAGGATTACTGTTGTATTTTCTGAAGGAATTCTAGCTATGTAGCTATTAGATATGTTAGATGTTTTACTACCACCATGCCAAATGATTTTTTTATCCTCAAAATTTTTATGAATATACCAACCACAGCCATAAAACCTTAAGAATGGTTTAAATAAAATATCTCGATATTCTTTAGATAAAAGTTTATTAGTATATAGAGATTGTTCCCATATATATAGATCTTCAACAGTGGAGTAAATACCTCCAGCGGAATAATAATTAATCATTAAATTAAGGGTGTTTTTTTCAAATTCTTTATTATTATCTTTAATCGAAGTATAATAACCTGTATTTACTAATCCTAGGGGGTTACAAATTTTTATTTTTAGACACTCACTATATGTTTTATTTGTAACTTTTTCAATAATAATCCCTAATAAATAGTAGTTTGAATTAACATATTTAAAACTTGTTCCTGGTTTAAATAAGAGGTCTTTAGTTATAAAGGAATTTATAATCTCTTTCTTTGAATAAACTTTAGATTCAAAATTTAACTTTCTTGAAATAGGAGATAATCCTGAGGTGTGGGTAAGTAAATTATATATAGTTATATCTTTTCCTTTATTTTTAAAATCATTAGGTAAAACTTCTGGTATTATATCAATTACTTTATCATCTAATCGCAGTTTATTTTCCTCTACAAGTTGAAGTATTAGCATTGATGTAAATTGTTTACTTACTGAATATATAGGATATTTTTCATTTCCTTTATTAAAATTACCTTTATATAATAATTTATTATTTTTATAAACTAAAATATCTCCATAGAAACTTCCTTCTTTATGATACTTATTAATAATATAATCGATTTGTGCTTTAGAGTCAGTACTAGTGATATTTTCTTTTGTACAACTTATAGTTATAAAAGTGAAAATAATTATTAGAAACATAATAAAATATTTAATAAAAGCTTTTCTCATAAAAACACCTCAATTCGAAAAAAGTTAAAAGTAGTAAACATTGTTAAATTATGTTTATTATATCATTTCATATGTAAAATTTAAATTATATAATTGAAGGAATTTTTTAAAAAGAAAGGAAATATTAAGTATAAGCTTTTCTGGAGGGAAGAAAATGATAAGACTAGCTAATACTAATGATTGTAAAAAAATCATTGAAATTTTAAATAATACTACATTAAATCTACATAAAAAGGGAATAAAACAATGGTCTTATCCCTGGAGTAAGGATGGAATTCTAAAGGATATAAAGAAAGGATATATATATATTCTAAAATATGATGGAGAAGAAATTGCGACATTTTCAATAAAGGATATAAATTATTATGTTATAGAAATGGATTCTTATAATAAATATTTATACCGTATTGCTATTTTACCAAAATATCAAGGAAATAATTTAGGAATGGAGATAATAGATTATTCTATAACTTATGCAGAAAACTTAGATAAAGGATTATATTTAGATTGTTGGGCTGGAAATAAAAAATTAAAGAAATTTTATTTAAATGCAGGCTTTAAATATTTAGGTGATTTTAAAGAAGAAGATTATATGATAAGTGTATTTAAATATTCTTATGGGGATTAAATATGAAGAAAATACTAAGTGCAATTATTATAATTATTTTATTACTTAATGTATTTACCCTTTCCTTTGCTGATGCAGGGCCTAAACCAACACTTACTATATATGTAAAAAACTTTGCTAGTAAGGACTATTATTTAGATTTATTAGGAAAAGAAGGAGAATATAATTATTTTTATGCCACAGATGGGAATGAAAAATATGATTTAATGAAAGACATACCTTTATATAAGTATGATAAAAATGGTTGGAAAGCTATACATATGAGAACGTGGTTATTAAGGGGGAATTTGAAAGGAGTTTTCAATAAAGAAAAGATAATGATGGTACATAAATTTTCCTATGTTGGGGTTCCAAAGAAATTTAAAATTATTATTCAAAAAGAAAATGGAGATTTACAAATTTCTAAAAAAATAATAAATAGACATTTTAATTCTTATATATATTACGATATGAAAACAAATACCTATGAAATTTATAATAATTTTCATTTTAACATTCTAAGTACAACCCTACTTATAGTATTTACACTTTTAATTGAATTGATTGTAGCTTTATTATTTAGATTTAATAAGTGGAAGGTAATAATTATTATAAATTTAATAACACAAATATATTTAAATTTAGCATTATATATATTTGATGGAATGTTTGTTTATGATTATTTTTATATACTTATCGAAGTATCAATCATATTTATAGAATATTTATTTTATAAACGAGTAGTTAATGATATTAGTAATAAATTGATATTTGGATATGTATTAGTAGCTAATATTTTATCATTTTTATTAGGATATATAATGATTTATTAAGTGAGGAAATTGCATAATTAAGTATTTATAAACTGAAAAAAAGACCATAGAGCTTAAGCTCATAAAAAATGAGATTTTTTGAAAAGATATATTCAGATTTATAAAATTACAATAACCTCCTAAACATT
>VEND01000147.1 GCA_009711765.1 Bacillota bacterium
TTTTATAAGTTTATCTTCACAGTATGAAAAATTTAGATTGTCTTAATGAACCGCCGTATACCGAACGGTACGTATGGTGGTGTGAGAGGTCGGTAGATAAAATAATTATCTACCTCCTACTCGATTTAAAAGGAGGAGTTAAATATGAAAAAAATTCTATCAGTATTATTAATAATATCATTAGTTTTAGGATTAACAGTTGGATGTAGTAGTAAAGCAAATGAAAAGCCAGGGGATAGTATAATACTAGCAACTACGACAAGTACTAGGGATAGTGGGTTATTAGATGAAATAATACCTAAATTTAAAGAAAAGACAGGAGTAAAAGTAAAGGTTATAGCAGTAGGAACAGGTAAAGCATTACAGATGGGCAGAGACGGAGAAGCAGATGTTTTATTAGTACATGCAAAAGAGGCAGAAGAAAAGTTTGTATCTGAAGGACATGGTTTAAAAAGAGAAGATGTAATGTATAATGATTTTGTATTAGTTGGACCTAAGGATGATAAGGGTCAGTTACAAAAAAAAGCACCTAATGATATTATAAAAGGCTACAAGCTTATAAAAGAAAATAAATTAAAATTTGTATCAAGGGGAGATGATTCAGGAACCCATAAAAAGGAGAAATCTCTTTGGGAAGATATAAAAGTTAAACCAGAGGGAAAATGGTACATATCAGCAGGAAGTGGAATGGCAGATGTATTAAAGCTAGCCAGTGAAAAACAAGCATATACAATGACTGATAGAGCAACATATTTAAATTTAAAAGATAAATTAGATTTAGAGATAATTATTGAAAAAGATGATAGGTTATTTAATCAATATGGTGTTATACCTGTAAATCCAGATAAAAATGAAAATATAAACAATAAAGGAGCAAAAACCTTTATAAAGTGGTTACTTTCAGAGGAGACTCAAAATCTAATTAAAGACTATGGTAAGGATAAATTTAATATGCCATTGTTTCAACCTAATGCAAATAAATAATTACTAAAATAATTAGTAAGGAGATAGAGAAAATGGATTATATATTAAAAGGATTTATAGAAGCATTAAAATTATTAGTCACATTAGATAAGGAAGTTTATAAAATTATATTTTTATCTTTGTTTATTTCCTCTATCTCTACAATAATAGCATCGTTAATATCTATTCCTTTAGGGGTTTTTCTTGGAATAAAAGAATTTAAATATAAAAGTATTTTTTCAAGGGTGTTATTTACTCTTATGAGCACTCCTTCTGTTATTGTTGGATTAGTTATTGCCATATTATTATCTAGGAGAGGTCCTTTTGGATTTTTACAACTTCTTTATACACCTACAGCTATGATAATTGCTCAAACTTTACTTGTTTTTCCACTATGTATGGGACTTACATATAATTTATCAAAAAATCGGGGTAAAAAAATAGACAATGTAGGATTAACATTAGGTGCTAACCTATTTGAGAGGATATTTCTTATTATAAGGGAACTTAAGTTGGATTTAATTATAAATATAGTTACAACTTTTTCAAGGGCCATATCAGAAGTAGGAGCAGTTATGATAGTTGGAGGTAATATTAAAAATCATACAAGGGTTATTACAACTTCTATAGCTATGTTTAATTCTATGGGAGATTATAAAAAAGCTATAGCCTTAGGATTAGTATTATTATTAATTTCTTTTACTGTAAATAGTGTAGTTTATAGTTATAATCAGGAGGATTAAAATGGATTTATGTATTTCTAAACTAAGAAAGTATTACCATAATAAAAGAATTTTAGATGTAGATTATCTTAATATAAAAAAAGAAAAAATCACAGGAATAATAGGAGATAATGGAGTTGGGAAATCTACACTATTAAATATAATATCAGGGCTTGATAAAAAATATCAAGGAGTTGTAAGTTATGATGGTAAAAAATTAGATAGAGAGATTTATAAAAATATGACCTTAGTCTTTCAAAGACCTAGATTATTTAAAAGAAGTGTATATGAAAATATTGAATATCCATTAAAATTAAGGAAAGTAAATAAAATTAAAAGAAAAAAAATTATAGAAAAAATAATAAAGAGACTTAAAATTTCAGATATAAAGGATAATAAAGGACATTTATTATCAGGAGGGGAGTCTCAAAAGGTTGCACTTGCAAGGGCTATAGTATTTAAACCTAAACTTTTATTATTAGATGAGCCTACATCAAATATAGATGATAAGTCAACAAAATTAATAGAAAGTGAAATTTTAAGATACAAAGAGAAAGAAAATGCCACAGTTATTATAATAACCCATAATAAAAAGCAAGCAGAAAGAATATGTGATGAAATTATAACTATTGATAATGGAAAGGTGGTATTATAATTGGATTTTTTCAAAGTAGAGTCTGTAGATAATGCAAAGGAAAAATTAATAGATAAATTTAAAAATATGGAAATTAACACTAGGAATGAAGATATCTTAAATGTTACGGGAAGGATTTTAGCTAAAGATATTATATCAAATATAAATGTTCCGGATTTTAATCGTTCAACAGTTGATGGATATGCTATTAAAAGTTCTGATAGTCACGGATCTAGTGAATCAATGCCTAGTATATTAAATCTAAAAGGCGAAGTGAGAATGGGAGAAAAAGCTAAAGAAGAGATCTTTCCAGGGGAGGCTATTTATGTACCTACTGGAGGTATGATACCAAAGGGTGCAGATTCAATGATTATGATAGAAAACACAGAAAAAATAGATAAAGAAACCTTAGCTATATATAGACCGGTATCTAAAAATGAAAACATGATTTTAATAGGAGACGATATAAAAAGGGATCAAATTGTATTTAAAAAAGGAAGAAGAATAACCCCTAAAGATATAGGAACCCTTTCTGCAATGGGAATATCAAGGGTTGAAATTTTTAATAAGTTAAAATTTTTCGTTATATCCACAGGGGATGAAATAATAGATTTAGATGAAAAGCTTGAAATAGGAAAGATTAGAGATATAAATGGATATGCATTAGATTCCCTTATAAAAACCATAGGTGGAGAAGTTGTAAAAAGGATTATAGTAAAGGATAATTTTCATTTATTAAAGGATGAAGTGAAAAGTGGAGTTAATAAAGCAGATATAGTTTTAATATCTGGTGGTAGTTCTGTTGGAGTTAGGGATTTTACATATGATGTTTTAAACTCTTTAAGGGGAAGTGGAGTTTTTATTAAAGGTATTTCAATTAAACCTGGGAAACCAACATTAGTAGGTGAAGTGAATAATAAAGCAGTCTTTGGTCTACCAGGACATCCTGTATCATCGATAATAGTATTTAAAGTATTAGTTGAATATTTAGCAAAAAATATATTAGGTGTTAATGAACATGTTCAAAAAACAAGGGCAATAATGGATTTTAACATACATTCTTCTCCAGGAAAGGAAACTTATCAGATGGTTAAGTTAGATGAAAAAAATGGAGAATTATATGCATCTCCTAATTTTGGAAAATCAGGGCTGATAACACTTTTATCAAACTCCGATGGTTATGTTGTAATTAAGGACCATGAAGAAGGTTTAGATAGGGGAGAAAAAAGGGATGTATACTTTATATAAAACTATTGGTTTAGAAAGGGGGATTTTTTGAATAAAGAGAGAAATATATATATTTCAAATGTCGATGTTTATAAGGCTAAAAAAGAATATTTTAATAAATTAGATATAAAAAATACATATGAAGAAATAGATGTACTAAATTCACTTAATAGGATAACATATACTCCGGTATTTGCTAAAAATTCATCTCCACATTATAATGCAGCTGCAATGGATGGAATACTTGTTAAAGCAGAAAATACATATGGGGCAAGTGAATCAAATCCATTAGTTTTAGTTAAAGGAGAAGATTTTTTATATATAAATACAGGAAATCCTATAGTTAAGCCCTTTAATGCAGTTATTATGATTGAAGATGTTATTGAAATTGAAAGTGGAAAAGTTAAAATTACAAAGGCAACTTATCCTTGGCAACATGTAAGATTAATAGGTGAGGATATAGTAAAAAAAGAAATGATAGTACCTTCAAATCATAAAATAAGAGCAATAGATTTAGGGGCTTTAATAGCTGGAGGAGTAGAAAAAGTAAAAGTATATAAAAGACCAAGGGTAGGAATTTTACCAACAGGTTCAGAAATAGTAGAAAATACTAAGGATTTAAAAAAGGGAAAAATTATAGATTCAAATACAAGGGTTTTTAAAGCTTTAATAAATGAGTATGGGGGTAAAGCTAATAGATATTCTCCAATAGATGATAAAAAGGATAAACTAACAAGTAAGATAAAAAAGGCTGTGGATGAAAATGATATTTTAATAATAAATGCTGGTTCATCGGCAGGTTCAAAAGATTTCACAGTACAGGTTATAAGAAATTTAGGAGAAGTCTTTATACATGGTGTGGCTATGAAACCTGGAAAGCCAACGATACTCGGAATTATAAAAGGAAAACCTGTTATTGGACTTCCAGGATATCCTGTATCAAGTTATTTATCCTTTGAAACCTTTGTAAAACCTATAATTAATAAATATATTGGAAAGATGGATGATAAGAATAAAAAAGTAACAGCTAATATATCAAGAAGGGTTTCATCATCTTTAAAACATAAAGAACTATTAAGGGTTAATTTAGGATATGTAAATAATAAATTTATAGCTACCCCTTTAACTAGAGGCGCAGGGGTTACTATGAGTTTAGTTAAAGCAGATGGAATAGCTACTATAGCTAAAAATAGTGAAGGTATAGAAGCTAAAGAAGAAATTAAGGTAAATCTATTAAAACCAATTGAAGATATTAAAGAAACTTTAGTATCCATAGGGAGTCATGATTTAATTTTAGATATAATTTCGGATATGATTAAGTTTACATCGGGCCATGTAGGGAGCATGGGAGGAATTATGGCTATGAAAAGAAAGGAGAGCCATATAGCCTCAATACATCTTTTAGATCCAGATACAGGTAAATATAATATACCTTTAGTAAAGAAATATTTTAAAGGTGAAAAAATGGCTTTAATAAGAGGAGTTAAAAGACTTCAAGGTTTTATTGTTAAAAGAAATAATCCTAAAAATATAAATGGATTTAATGATTTAACAAGAAATGATATTACTTTTATAAATAGACAAAGAGGATCAGGTACAAGGGTATTGCTTGATTATAATTTAAGAAACCTTAAAATTAATCCTGAAAAAATCAAAGGATATAAAAGAGAAATGTCAACCCATATGTCTGTGGCTATGGCTGTTAAAACTAATATGGTAGATACAGCTCTAGGGATAAAATCAGCTGCAAATGCTATGGATTTAGACTTTATATCAGTGGATTATGAAAATTATGATTTTTTAATTCCCTATGAATCTTTAAAGGATGAAAGGATTAAAAACTTTATAAAAACAATAAAATCAAAGGAATTTAAAGAAAGGATTAATTCATTAGGTGGATATAAGATTGAAAATATCGGAGAAGTAATAAGGATTGGGGATTAATTATGAAAGATAAATTTGGTAGAAAAATAAATTATCTTAGAATATCGGTTACTGACCTTTGTAATTTAAGATGTAGATACTGTATGCCAAAAGAGGGAGTTTGTAAGAAAAAACATAAAGAGATTCTTTCCTTTGAAGATATTGAAAAAATCGCTGAAACTTTTGTATCCTTAGGAATTGATAAGATAAGACTAACAGGGGGAGAACCATTAGTTAGAAAAGGGATATTAAACCTTGTAAAAAACATTGGAAAATTAGATGGATTAAAGGATTTTGCAATGACCACTAATGGAATATTATTAGAGAAATATGCAAGGGATTTAAAAAAGGCCGGTTTAAAAAGGATTAATATTAGTCTAGATTCACTAGATGATGAAAAATATTCATATATTACTAGAGGTGGAAAGTTAGAAAAGGTATTTAGAGGTATAAAGAAAGCAAAGAGTGTTGGACTTATGCCTATAAAGATAAATACTGTACTTATAGGTGGGTATAATGATGAAGAAATACTAGATTTTATAAATATAACCAAGGATGAGAATATAGATGTAAGGTTTATAGAATTAATGCCTATTGGACAAGCATCAAAATGGAATGAAGAGAGATTTATATCAAATGAAATAGTAGTTAATAATTTCAGTGAATTAATAAAAGTTAAAAAGGATAATAGTTCTTCACCAGCAGAGTATTTTAAAATTCCAAATTCAAAGGGGAAAGTAGGGATAATTAATCCTATAACCTGTAAGTTTTGTAGTAATTGTAATAGGATAAGACTTACAAATGAAGGTAAGCTAAAATTATGTCTTCATTCTAATGACGAAATAGATTTAAAAAAGCATATAAAAAATAAAGATAAACTTAAAAATATTATAATTAATTCTATTAAGGATAAGCCAAAAGCCCATAATCTTGAAGATGGAAAGTATATAACTAAAAATATGGTTCAAATAGGAGGATAAGAATGGAATTTACCCATTTTAATAAAAAAGGAAGAGCTCATATGGTTAATGTAGGTGAAAAAAAAGAAACAAAAAGAGTTGCCATAGCGAGGGGAGAAATAAAATTATCTGAAAAAATAATAAAAAAAATAAAGGAAAATGATATAAAAAAAGGGGATGTTCTTTCAGTAGCTCAAATAGGAGGTATAATGGGTGCTAAAAAGACAAGTGAACTTATTCCGATGTGTCATAATATTTTTATTACAGGGGCTGATATAAGTTTTAATATGTTAAAAGATTCCATTTTAGTTGAAGCAGAGATAAAAACTATCGGGAAAACCGGGGTTGAAATGGAAGCTTTAACAGCTGTAAATATAGCTCTTTTAACGATTTATGATATGTGTAAGTCAGTTGATAAAGATATGGTTATAAATGATATTAAGCTTATTAAAAAAACAGGTGGAAAATCAGGTGAGTTTAAAAGGGAGGAATAATATGAAGGTATTAGCAGTTAATATTAGTGAAAAAAAGGGAGTAGTAAAAAAGCCAATTAAGGAAGGTTTTTTTAAAAAAGATCATGGATTAGTTGGGGATGCCCATGCAGGAAAATGGCATAGACAGGTAAGTTTACTTGGCCAGGAAAGTGTTGATAAGATGAAAAAATTAGGTATAGAAGGTTTATGTACAGGGAAATTTGCTGAAAACATAACAACAGAAGGAATTATTTTATATAAACTTCCTATTGGTACTAAATTAAAAATAGGTGAGTCTATTCAAGAAGTAAGCCAAATAGGGAAAAAATGTCATGCTGGTTGTGAAATATCTAAGGAAGTTGGAGAGTGTATAATGCCAAAGGAAGGAATATTTACAAAAGTTATTAAGGGTGGAAAAATAAAACCAGGAGATAATATAGAAATAATAAAATAAAAAATTTTTATTAAGCTTAATTGGGGGAGGTAAATATCCTTTATTAAGCTTTTATAAGTAATAAAATGTAGTAATATTGTTATATTTTGTATAGAAATGTTGAACTTAATAGAAATAAGTAGTATAATATTAGTAATATTATTAATAAATTGTAATATTTGCTATAAATTCATTTTTTTATTTGAAAGGAGGGAAAAAAGAGACACCTTAAAAAATATTAAAACAACTTAGTTAAGCATAGAAGGTGTTTTAAAAATAGGAGTGATATTGTGAAAAGTATAAAAACAAAACTTATTATCTATTTTGGGTTATTACTTATTATTACTACTGTTACCATAAGTGCTATAGGATTTATTAATAGTTTAGAAGGAATGAAAGAACTTCAAACTCAACTATTAAATAAAAAGCTTAAAGCTGATATAGCTTCGGCAGATATGTATGTAAAGGATTATTTCGGTCACATATCTTATAAAAATGATACTTTAGTAGATGAAAATAATCAAAACATTAAAGGTAAAAACAAAATGGTGGATGCTATTTTAGATGATTTAGGGGATGTTGCTACTATTTTTGTTAAAACTGAGGATGATTTTAAAAGAATTACTACTAACATTATGACTGATGAAGGAAATAGAGCTGTAGGAACTTATTTAGGTAAAGATAGTGCTGCTTATCCTAAGGTAATGGATGGAAAATTATATTTAGGAAAAGCAGATATATTAGGAAAATCGTACTCAACAGCATATGATCCAATAAAAGATGAAGATGGAAAAGTAATAGGTATACTTTTTATTGGTGTTTCAGAGGAAGAAACAAAAGCTTTTATAAGTAATGAAACATTTAAGATTAGAAATAATTTTATTAAAACTACTGCTATTGCAGTTTTACTTTCGGGTATTATAGTTTATATTATAGGAAAGGGTATATCTAGACCTATTGTAAATTTATCTAATAGTATTAAAAAATTATCAAACTATGACTTAACAAAGGATAATAAAAAAATAAATAAATACATAAATAGAAATGATGAAGTAGGAACTATAACTAAGGCTTTATTAAATATGCAGGATAATTTTATTAACTTAATTAAAGATATTTCAAAAACTTCTCAGCAGGTAGCAGCATCATCAGAAGAACTTACTGCTAATAGTGAACAAACAGCTACAACATCAGAAGAAGTTTCAAATACTATAGAAGAGATATCAAAGGGAGCTTATGACCAAGCTAAAGATACAGAAAAAGGGGTAGTACATATAGATGAACTAGGTAAAGAAATTGAAAAGAATCAGGGAAATGTAAATGAGTTAAATAAAGCTATAAAAGAAGTAAACGAACATAAAAATGAAGGTTTTACTATATTAGAAGAATTAAATGAAAAAACTGAAATAAATAATAAATCCTCTAAGGAAATAAAAGATATAATTTTAAATACAAATGAAAGTGCAAAACAAATTTCAACAACCAGTGAAATGATAAGAAAAATAGCTGAACAGACTAATATTTTATCCCTTAATGCATCGATAGAAGCTGCAAAGGGAGGAGAGGCAGGTAAAAGTTTTCTAGTTGTTGCTGATGAGATAGGGAAATTAGCTGAACAGTCTAATGAATTAAGTAAAGATATAACTAAAATAACATCAGAACTTACAAAGAAAACAGATAGAGCTGTAAATACTATGGAAAGGGTAAGTAAAGTAGTAACAGAACAAACAGAAAGTGTTGATAAGACAAATTCTAAGTTTGAAGGAATATCTGATTCTATAGAAAAAATAAAGAAAGTTATAGTATCTATAAACGATTCAGATAATAAAATGCAAATAAAAAGGGATGAAATTATAGATATAATTCAAAATTTATCAGCTATCTCAGAGGAAAATGCAGCAGGTACTGAAGAAATAACTGCTTCTATAGAAGAACAAACAGCCTCTATTGATGAGATTGCAAATGCCAGTGAAGCATTGGCAAAATTAGCAGAAGAAATGCAAAATAATATAAATAAGTTTAAATATTAAAAAGAGAAATCTTAATTAAGGATATCCTTAATTAAGATTTTTTAAAATTTAATAAAAGTTTAGATTAAGTAAAAATAAGTATTACAAGGTGGAAAAGTAAGTTTATAAATAAAAAAATAAAAAAATTTAGAGTTTCCCCAAAATACAAACTTAAAATCGTCAAAGTACGGTTAAACAAAGGCTTTATGCATTATTAACTGTTGTGATTGCTTGATTTTATACAAGGGCTTAGGCATGAAATTTTCTATACCAGACATTGCTTTTTTTAATATTGTATAA
>VEND01000048.1 GCA_009711765.1 Bacillota bacterium
AAGGATTTGAAAATTATATAAATCCTGTACCAACAGCGTTAATGTTAACAGGCATAGTTGTTGCAGTAAGTATAACTGCTTTTGCTTTAGCATTAACTATTAAATTGAATGAAAAATATGGAACTATTGAATTAGATGAAATAATGAAAAAAAGGGGTGGTTAAAATTAATATTTATAGAAGTTTACCATTAATAACTATATTATTATTGTTTATAAGTTCATTTGTATTTCCACTAATAAAGAAGAAAAATATAGCTAAGTTAATTAGTTTATTAACCATGGGGTTATCTACAGTATTTTCAATTATGACTTTATTTTATGTAAAAATGAATGGAGAGTTTATATTTAGAGTAGGTCATTTCGACGCTCCCTGGGGTATAGAACTAAAAATAGGGATTTTAGAATCAGTAATGGCAATTTTATTTACATTAATAACAGCTTTAATAATATGGTACTCAATATATAGTATAGATAAAGAAATAAAAGAAAAAAGAATACCCTATTATTATTTACTGATTAATTTATTAATAGGATCTCTTTTAGGAATTGTATATTCAAATGATTTATTTAATTGTTTTGTTTTTATTGAGATAAGTACTTTAACATCCTGTGGGATTATAGTTATAAAAGATACTAAGGATAATATAAAAGCAACTTTAAAATATTTAATATTAAGCTGCCTTGGTTCAGGATTATTTTTAATGGCAATAGCTTTTATATATTCCATAACAGGAAATTTAAATATGGATTTTGTTCATAAAGAATTAATAGATGTTTTTTCTAATTATAGAAATACAGTAATGATTTCCATGGCTTTATTCACTGTAGGTTTAGGTGTTAAAAGTGCTATGTTTCCTTTACACACTTGGCTTCCAGATGCCCATTCTAACGCACCATCTACATCAAGTGCAATACTTTCTGCTTTAGTTTTAAAGGGATTTGTTTTCCTTCTTATTAAAGTATTATATAGAGTTTATGGACTTGAGATAATAAATGAGTTTATAGTTATGGATATGCTTTTAGTACTAGGAAGTTTAGGTATGTTAATAGGATCTATACTTGCAATAGCTCAAGACAATATAAAAAGAGTTATAGCTTATTCAAGTATAGCCCAGATGGGATATATATTCTTTGGTATAGGTTTAGGAACTAAATATGGACTTACAATGGCATTTTTTCATATATTAGGTCATGCATTTACTAAATCATCATTATTCTTATCAGTAGGTTCTATGATTGAACAAACAGGTAAGAAAAAGTTAAATGATTTATTAGGTGTAGGTAAAGAAATGCCAGTGACTTTAGGAATATTTACCATTGGAGCATTATCAATGGTTGGTATACCAATACTTCCAGGGTTTATAAGTAAGTGGTATTTATCCTTAGCAAGTATAGATGCAGGTAAAGAAATTTTCTTAGTAGTTATATTAATAAGTAGTTTATTAAATGCTAAATATTATTTACCTATAGTTGTAAATGGTTTCTTTGGTGAAGAAAATCTTAAAGGAAAAGTTTTTATGGCAAAGAATAAACCAATAAAAGAATTACTACCAGTACTTATATTAACTATTGGTATGATATTTATTGGACTATTTTCTAAGGTAATAATAGAAGCAATAGAAACAGGCCTTATTTAGGAGGTGAGGAGTTTGAAAAATCTTTTAGTATTACTTCCGATATTATTTCCATTTATTATGGCATTACTAATTCCTTTAGTTAAATTTAAAACTAAGAAAAAAAGGAATATATTAGTAAGTTCATCGGTTATATTAAACCTTTTACTAATATTTTTAATTCTATATATAGATGGACCTATGAAAGTACATTTATTTAAACTAAATAATTTTATAGATATATTTTTTAAGATAGATAAAATGGGGATACTTTTTTCAATATTAGCTTCAACCCTTTGGATATTTACAACCTTTTATTCTATGGAGTATATGGAACATGAAGGTAATGAAAAAAGATTCTTCGCATTTTTTATATTAACCTTAGGAATAACAGTAAGTATTGCATATGCAGGAAATCTTTTTACTTTATATATATTCTATGAACTACTTACTTTAGCAACTTTCCCTTTAGTTATTCATAAAGGATCTAAAGAAGCTTTATATAGTGGGAAGAAGTATTTAATATATTCCTTAGGGGGAGCAACTTTAGTATTATTTGGGATGATACTTTTATTTAGTATAAACAATGATTTAAGTTTTGTAGCTAAAGGAATTATAAGTCCCGTTGCTTCTGAAAATGGTAGATTATTAATGATATATTTAGCACTTTTTATAGGATTTGGAGTAAAGGCAGCTATAATTCCATTTCATTCATGGCTACCGGCTGCAATGGTTGCACCTACACCTGTAAGTAGTTTGCTTCACGCAGTTGCAGTTGTTAAATCAGGAATATTTGCATTAATAAGAGTTAGTTATTTTATATTTGGAGTAGATATTATAGAAAGAATTAATGGAAACTTATATGTAAGTGTGTTAGTTGTAATTACCATTTTATTAGGTTCTTTATTAGCACTACATCAAGAAAATCTTAAAAAAAGGTTAGCATACTCAACTGTAAGTCAGCTTGGATATATATTATTAGGACTTGTTATGTTAAATGAAAATGCATTTACAGGGGGAATTTTGCATTTAATAAATCATGCTGTTATAAAAATAACTCTCTTTTTCTGTGCAGGTGCTATATATATAAAAACTGGAAAGAAAAATATTAGTGATATTAAAGGGATAGGAAGAAAAATGCCTACTACCATGGTTTGTTTTGGTATAGCAAGTATTTCTTTAATAGGTATACCACCAACTAATGGATTTGTAAGTAAGTGGTATTTAGCCCTAGGAGGCTTAGGTGCAAATAAAATATTATTTCCTATAATACTTTTAGTTAGTGCTTTACTTACAGCAGGTTATTTAATTCCAATTATAGTAACTGCCTTTTTTCCAGGAGAAGGGCAAAAACAAAAAAGAGATGAAGCACCTTTAAAAATGTTAGTACCAATTGTAATACTAACATCTATAGTTGTAATATTAGGCTTATTTCCAAATCCAATATTACACTTTATAGAAGGTATAGCTGCTAAGTTAATATAATTAACCATAAAGGAAGGTGATAAACGTGGTTAAAATGAGTTTATTAGTAATTTTATTATTACCAATGGTTGGTGCAGCTATTGGATATATTATCGGAAAAAAAAGTGAATATTATAGAGATGTATTTAATGTAGTAATGACAGGGTTAGAACTTTTATTAGTTACACTTTTATACAAAGAAGTATCAATGGGTGTAATAGAGTTATTTATTCCAGATGTTATGGGGATAGGTTTATATTTAAAGCTTGATATGCTTAGATATGTATTTGTTTGGTTATCAGCCTTTATATGGTTTTTAAGTACAATGTATTCAACCCAATATATAGTTAAATATAAAAATAGAAATAGATATTATGCATATTTTATGCTTACATTAAGTAGTTCAGTAGGAATATTTTTATCAGAGAATATATTAAATCTCTTTACATTTTTTGAAATTATGTCCTTTACTTCCTATGCTTTAGTAATCCATGATGAGGATGAATATGCCCATGAAGGTGGTAGAATATATCTAGCCATGGCAATAGCAGGAGGACTTGTAACCTTAATGGGATTATTCTTATTATATGATTATACAGCTACATTAAATATAGAAGAACTAGCTCCATTGATGACTAATCTTGGAAATATTAAATATGTGATTAGTTTTTTAATTATATTTGGTTTTGCAGTTAAAGCAAGCTTGTTTCCACTACATGTATGGCTTCCAAAGGCATACCCAGCAGCTCCTACACCGGCTAATGCCATACTTTCAGGTGTTTTATTAAAGGCAGGTATTTTTGGAGTAATGGTAACTAGTTTATTTATAATGGATGGAGATATAATAATATCTACTATTATATTAGTTTTAGGGCTTATTAATATGATATTTGGAGGTTTTTTAGCAATCTTTCAAAGAAATATAAAAAGAATATTAGCATATAGTAGTATGAGTCAAGCAGGATATATATTCTTAGGTGTTGGGCTTATAGGTTTATTAAAGGGACACAATTTAACAGCTATCTATGCTACAATTTATCATATAATAAACCATGCACTATTTAAGGTATTATTATTTCTAGCAGCAGGATTAATATATATGATAATTAGAGATTTAAGTATAAATGTTATAAAGGGATTTGGAAAACATAAATTATTATTAAAAGTATTATTTTTAATAGGAGCCTTTGCAATTGCTGGTATGCCTGGATTTAATGGTTATATTAGTAAGACCCTTTTACATCATGCTTTATCCGAAGCTCATCATATATATCATAGTGAACTTTTTATAGTAGCTGAAATTATTTTTAATATAAGTAGTGGTTTAACAGTAGCTTATATGACAAAGATATTTATTGCTGTATTTATTGAAAAAAATGAAAAATATAAAGGACAATATAAATCCCATATGAGTAAAAGAGCACTTTTTCCTTTGATAATTTTAAGTGGCTTGATTATTTATATAGGATTAAGACCTAATATAATAATAAATGTTATAGATAAGATAGTAGAAAGTTTCAATATAAAGGGACATTTACATGTCGATTTTTATACATTTCATAATTTGAAATCTTCCTTTACGACAATCATTATAGGTTTAGGAATCTATGTTTTATTTATAAGAAGATATTTAGTAAATACTAAGGAAGGTAAAAGAGTATATAAAAATCCATCCATAGGTTGGTTTAGTTTAGAAGATGATTTTTATATACCAGTTATTAAATTTACTTTTAAATATAGTTCAAAGATATTTCATATAATAGATAAAGGGATTATAGATACAGTTAAGTATGTTAATAATAAGGTTAAGAAACTTGGTAATATTAATATAGGATGTATAAAAAGAAAGATTATACCTATAGGTATAAAAGATATAAAGATAAAAGATATAAAAATGAAAGATAAGTCAATAAATAAAGATATAGATTTTAAATATAATCTTTCAGATATTATAGAAAAACTTAGAAGTAATATGAATAGTTTAATGTATTCTGTTTTTATATTTGCAATCATGCTTTTATTAGCATTGACTATATTAGTATTATAATGGAGTGGAGACACTCCTTTTTTTATTAAAAGTAAAGTATTTATTTTTTTATATCTTTATAATTTTTTAATACTGTGTTATAATTCTTGTTGTAAATTGTAAAAAAATACTAGGAGTGATAAAAATGGTTCAAAGGGTTAAAGTTAATTTAGATGTTATTGAAGGTATGATATTTTACTGGCAAAGTACTAGTGAAAGGGAAAAAATAGGTGAAAGTTACTTAAATGATATTTCAAACAAAGAAGAAATGAAGTATATATATGATGATGAATTTAATGAAGAGTCAGTAAGAAAGGTATTAAGTTCAATATCTAATAGAGAAGTTTTTAAAGGAGATAATAAAAAGGAATCAAGATTTTGGAATTATAACATGTGGGTATTAGAGGATATGGGATTAACAGATATGATGATTCAACCTGTTAAAAAGTTAAATCTAGACCATACAGTTGAAATGTTAAATAAACTAGAAGGTAGCGATAAATTTGAAGAAATAGAAGTTATATTTGTTCCAGGACATTTTGATATATATAAGATAGTTGATAATAAACTTATAATTAACTTTTTTAGAGTTAAAGCTGATCTTTATAGTGATGATGTGACTATAGAAGATATGGATATGGTTAAATATATAGAAGAAAAACTAAAGGAATTAATAGCAAAATAAAACTAGCTCCCAGATTTCTGGGACTAGTTTTTTTATTTATTAAAACAAAAAAATATTTTCCATTTTTTCAATCCTATGGTATAATTTAAATATTAATAAAACTTAATATTTATGATATTTACAGAATGAATTTTCGAAATATTTGAAAAATTAATACATAAAATTAGCTTTTTTAAAATAAATTTTAAAAAAAAAGGGGGGAAATAGTTTTTATAATTTTTTATAAGGGGGATAAATATGAGTAAGAAACTATCTGTTATTTTGGTAATTCTTTTACTATTATTAGTATTTTCATTACCAGCATTAGGAGTGGGGTATGAAAATGGAGAAAGTGGTTTTGGATGGGTATCATTATTACCACCATTATTAGCTATAGTATTAGCTTTTATTACTAGACAGGTACTTTTATCATTGTTTTTAGGAATATTTATAGGAGTAACAATGATAAATGGATGGAATCCATTCTATGGCTTTTTAAGAACTTTAGATGAGTTTATAGTAGGTTCTTTAGCAGATGGATGGAATGCAGCTATAATTATATTTACTTTAAGTATAGGTGGTATGATTGGAGTTATTGGAAAAATGGGGGGAACAAAGGCTATAGCAGAAGCTTTAGCTAAAAAGGCTAAATCAGCTAGAAGTGCCCAACTAGCAACTTGGGCAATGGGTATATTAGTATTCTTTGATGATTATGCTAATACTTTAATAGTAGGTCCAACGATGAGACCTTTAACGGATAAGTTAAAAGTATCCAGAGAAAAGTTAGCATATATAGTTGATTCTACAGCAGCACCTGTTGTTGGTATGGCAGCAATATCCACATGGGTAGGCTATGAAATAGGACTTATTAAAAAAGCCTATGAAGCTTTGGGAATAGAAGCTAATATATTCTGGGTATTTTTAAAAACAATACCCTATAGTTTTTATAATATTTTTGCTTTAGTTTTAGTATTTGTCTTAGCTTATACACTTAAGGATTTTGGACCTATGTATAAAGCTGAAAGAAGAGCTAGGATAACTGGAAAAGTTTTAGGTGAAGATGCTAAACCTATGGCTAGTGATGAAATGATAAGTAAAGTAGTTAAAGATGATAGTAAATTAAAGGCATCAAATGCTGTTATACCGATATTAACATTAGTTTTAGTTTCATTTATAGGTCTTTGGTATAATGGTTATAATTTAGCAGTCTCTGATGGAGTTATGGTAAAGCCATTTAGCTTATCTGGAATGAGAGAATGCTTTGGATATGCAGATGCCAGTGTTGTTTTAATTTGGGGAGCTATAGTTGCAAGTATTGTAGCTATGATACTTGCTATATCTCAAAAGATTCTAAATCTAGAAGAAGCCTTTGAAGCATGGATTGATGGGTCTAAATCTTTAGTAATAACATGTATAATATTAGTTTTAGCATGGTCATTAGGAAGTGTAACAGAAGCAGTAGGTACTGCAGACTTTTTAGTTGGGGTAGTATCAGAAAGTGTACCGGCAGGTTTATTACCTATTTTAGTATTTATAATTTCTTGTATAGTTGCATTTTCAACAGGAACTTCGTGGGGTACTATGGCAATAGTTGTACCTTTAGCAATTCCGCTTGCTAGTAGCTATGTAACAGGTAATCCAGCAGAGGCACCTTTAATAATAGCTACATTAAGTTCTGTATTATCAGGGTCTATATTTGGAGATCACTGTTCTCCTATCTCAGATACAACTATAATGTCATCTATGGCTTCAGCATCGGATCATATAGACCATGTAAAGACTCAAGCACCCTATGCTATTACTGGAGCTTCTTTAGCGATACTAGGATACTTTATAGTAGGTGTATTAGGATTAAGTCCTATAGTATCATTACTAGTTGGTATAATAGCGATTATACTTATTGTTAAGTTCTTTGGTAAAAGCACAAAGGAAAACGAGTTAATAATAGAAAAGAAAGAAAGTTAATTAAAAGGTCATCTTAGATGGCCTTTTTTAATTTCTTTTAACTTAGTTAATACTATGTTATAATTTTTTTGTAATTGGTAAAAAAATACTAAGTTTAATAGGAGAAAAAATGAGAAAGTTACTTATAGATATACATAATTACTTAAAAAACTTATCAACTATAAAATTTATTATTACAATTGTAATATTTACTTATATAATTTTCATACCTTTAATACCGATTTTTTATTTATATGAAAAATATATTGGTAGTATGGGAGGGGCTAATAGTATAATAAGTTTATCATTACTTAGTAAAATTTTAGTAATAACTATATTAGCTCCAATTTTAGAAACACTAATATTTCAATATGGTGTTATTGAAATATTAAGTTTAATAAAGTATTTTAAAGGTAAAAATATAAAACTTATTATTATTTCAGCATTGATATTTGGAGTCATACATAATTATAGTTTAATATATATTTTCTTTGGATTTACAATAGGTTTATTATTAGCATATTCATATATACTTTATAAAAATAAAGATTTTTCAGCATTTTGGGTTGTTTTTTGGATTCATTGTATTAGAAACTTTATTTCTTTTCTTTTAGATTTTATACCATTAGATTAATTACATTTTAGATTATAAATATTAAGAAGATTTTAAGGAGGTAAATAAAAATGAATGAAGGATATATACATATATACACAGGGGAAGGCAAAGGTAAAACAACAGCCGCATTTGGATTAGCATTAAGGGCAGCAATGGCTGATAAAAAGGTTTATATAGGACAATTTGTAAAGGGTATGAAATATAGTGAGGTAGATGTTGAAAAACATATCCCTAATATTAAAATTGAACAATTAGGAAGAGAGTGTTTTATCTATAAAGATCCAACTTTAGATGATATAAAAAGAGCTAAAGAGGGGTTAGAAAAATGCAGAAAAATATTAAAAGAAGGAAAATATAATTTAGTTATTCTTGATGAGATTAATATAGCTTTATACTATAATTTAATAGAGATTGAAGATGTAATTAATATGCTTAATGAAAGATCTGTAGATGTTGAAGTAGTATTAACTGGAAGGTATGCTAAAAAGGAATTAATTGAAATTGCTGATTTAGTAACAAATATGGATGAGATAAAGCATTATTATAAAAAGGGTGTTAAAGCAAGAAAAGGAATAGAAAGTTAACCAAAGGATTTACTCTTGGTTAACTTTTTTATATTTAAAAAGCGAATTAAATTGATCTTTTAAATTATTTTGTCTTGTTTTTTTAGCATCAAATTTTCCTATGTTGAAAGCTATTTGTGTGGTATGACCTATAGTTAAAGCAACTATAACAGTTCCAAACCCAAGGGGACCACCTAGTAAAGTACCAATTATTAAAGCAGATAATTCTATAATTGTTTTAATTTTAGATACAGAAATGTTAAATTTGTGCATAAGTCCAAGCATAAGACCATCCCTTGGCCCTGCCCCTAATCCACAACTTAAATAAAAATATAATCCTTCACTTAAAATACATATACCTAAAAGAAGTAATATAAGTTTGCCAAAATTAGTATTAGGTGTAAATATTATATTACTCTTATCAATAAAATCAATCATAAGACCTATAAAATACATATTAAAAATTGTACCTATACCAGGGATAATCCCTAGGGGTATACTAAGTATAATTAGAGTTTCCCCAAAATACAAACTTAAAATCGTCAAAGTACGGTTAAACAAAGGCTTTATGCATTATTAACTGTTGTGATTGCTTGATTTTATACAAGGGCTTAGGCATGAAATTTTCTATACCAG
>VEND01000083.1 GCA_009711765.1 Bacillota bacterium
TTGACAAGCTTGTATATAATCTTTCCTTTTGGTGTATTACTATATATACTTTTTACAGGTATGAAAAAAAGTGAATGGTGGGTTATTATCATATCTATATCTTCATTAATTGCATAATCTATTGTTTGTTTTGTAATATCTAAAGCAAGTAATATTTTTTCTACTTCTCTTTCTGGATTTCCTAATTGAAATCCTGTATTGTCCCAGTCTTCAATAAGTTCCTTAGGTGCTAATTTATCCATAATATCTACAATATCCTTAACCTTCATATAAACCTCCTAACTAATTCTTCATATTCTCATAAAGGTTTCTAATTTTTAATTAAATACTATCACAGAAGCCTTATAAACGCAAAACAGCGCCTAATTCAATGAATTAGGCACTTTTTCTAACTTCTATCTTTATAGTGGGTATGGAGTAATTTATGACTTTTTTCACCTAGAGGTTTTATTAAAAACTCTGTATATAACTCTAAAACAGCAGGGTTTTTATGGGATTTTCTTATTTTAGCTATACTATCTGCATTATATATACCCATAACTCTTTTTTCTTTTATATCATTAGTTCCAGGAATAGGTTGACCTCCTCCTCCTATACATCCTCCAGGACAACACATTATTTCTATAAAATGATAATCTGCTTTCCCCTCTTTTATTAAATCTAATAATACTTTAGCATTTTTTAATCCATTAGCAACTGCAACCTTTACATTTAAATTTCCAACTTTAACTTTAGCTTCTTTAATACCCTTAAGTCCCCTTACCTCTTTTAAATTTATATTCTTAAGTTCATTTTTAGTTACAACTTCATAAACAGTTCTTAAAGCAGCTTCCATAACACCACCTGATGCACCAAATATAACCGCTGCACCTGTTGAAATACCAAAAGGATCATCAAATTTTTCCTCTTCTAAATCATTAATCTGAATTCTAGATTCCTTAATCATTTTTGCTAATTCTCTAGTAGTTAAAACTATATCAACATCTGAATTACCTTCATTACTCATCTCTTCTCTTTTAGCTTCAGCTTTTTTTGCAGTGCATGGCATAATTGATACTACAACTATATCCTCAGGATTTATATTATTTTTCTCAGCATAATATGATTTAGCTAAGGCACCAAACATTTGTTGAGGAGATTTACAAGTAGACACATGTTCTAATAATTCAGGATAAAAATGTTCGATATATCTTATCCATCCTGGACTACATGAAGTTAACATTGGTAACTTACCACCATTATTTATTCTATATAATAATTCATTTCCTTCTTCAATTATAGTTAAATCCGCAGTAAAGTTAGTATCAAATACTTTATCAAAACCTATTTTCTTTAAATAATTTACTATCTTTCCTGTGATAATACTTCCCGGTTCTAAGTTAAATTCTTCCCCTAAAGAAACCCTTACAGCTGGAGCTACTTGGACAACTACATGTTTATTTTCATCCTCTAATACATCCCAAACTTTTTCTATATCATCCTTTTCATATATTGCCCCTACCGGACATACATTAATGCATTGCCCGCAGTAAACACACTGAACATCAGAGAGATTTTTATTTAATGGTGGTCTTATCTCCATTTCACAACTTCTATTTACATTATATATTGCACCTACTCCCTGCACTTTATGACACACTTCAATACATCTTCCACATTTTATACATTTACTTAAATCCCTTACTAAGGAAGGATTACTATTATCTATAGGAAGCTTAGAATAAACTTTGTCTAGATTATCATTTCTTACATTTAGCTCATCACATAAAGCTTGTAGCTCACAACTACCATTTCTAACACAGGTTAAACAGTCTCCATTGTGATTTGATAATATTAGTTCTAACATAGTTCTTCTAGCTTCTCTAACCCTTTTAGTATTAGTCTTTACTTTCATTCCTTCTTTAACTGGTGTACAGCAGGAAGCTACTAAGTTTTTATTACCTTCAACTTCCACTACACAAACCCTACAACTTCCTTTAATATCTTGGTCAGGATGATAACAAAGTGTAGGAATATTTATTTTTAATTTTTTACAAGCTTCTAAAATAGTTGTTCCTGGATTTACTGTGATATCAAACCCATCTATATTTAATCTTATATCAGTCATTAAAATTCCCCCTTACCACATGAGCCTGTTTTACAATATCCCTTTATATGCTCAATGTATTCTTCACTAAAGTATTTCATAGTAGTGATTAAAGCAGTTGGAGCTGCTTGCCCTAAACCGCAAAGGGAAGTATCTTTCATTAATAAAGCTAAACTATTTAAAAGTTCTAAATCCCTTTCAGTACCATCTCCATCAATAATTCTATTAATTATATTAATAATATGTCTATTTCCTTCCCTACATGGAGTACACTTACCACAGGATTCGTGTTTAAAAAATTCCATTGTAGATTTTATAAAATCTAAAATACAAGTATCTTCATTTCCAACAAACACTGCCCCTGAACCTAAGCCTATATCTAATTCATTTAACTTATCAAAATCAAGCTTTGTATCTAGCATTTCCTTAGGAAGACATGCCCCTGATGATCCTCCTAATTGAACAAATTTTAATCTTTTATTATCCTTTAGTCCGCCACAAATATCATATATAACTTCCCTTAAAGTTATACCAAACTCGACTTCATATACTCCTTTATTAACAACACTACCTGAAACTGATAATAATTTAGTCCCAGCACTAGATTCAGTTCCATATTCTTTATATTCTTTTGAACCAATTGATAATATGATTGGTATATTAGCTAATGTTTCTACATTATTAACTAAAGTCGGTCTTCCCCATAAGCCTTGATTAGGAGGATATGGAGGTTTAAATCTTGATCTTCCTGGGTTACCTTCTATAGATTCTATTAATGCAGTCTCCTCTCCACATACATATGCTCCTGCTCCAGATCTTATTTCTATATCAAAACTAAATTCCTTTCCAAGAATATTTTTACCTAAATATCCTTCATTTCTTAATATATCTAAAGCTTTAGTTAAAATATTGCGTGATTTAGGATACTCTCCTCTTATATAAATATATCCAGTATTAGCTCCTACTGCATATCCTGCTATTATCATACCTTCAATTACTTGGAAAGGACATCCATCTAATAATATTTTATCTTTAAAAGTTCCCGGTTCTCCCTCATCTGCGTTACAAATTACATATTTGCACTCATTTTTTTCACTAGCTACAAATGACCATTTTAAACCTGTAGGGAAAGCTGCCCCTCCTCTACCTCTTAAATTAGAATTCTTAACTTCATCTATTACATTTTCAGGTTCCATTTTAAATAATACTTTCTCTAAAGCCTTAAATCCCTTATTATTTTTATAATCTTTTATTGAAAGTGGACTGATTTTCCCACATAATCTAGAAATTAAATTAATCACTTAACATCCTCCTTTCTTAAAACATTTAATAAACTTTTTATCTTTTCAGGAGTTAAATTTCCATAAACTTCATCATTTATCTTTATCGCTGGAGCAATATCGCAAGCCCCTATACAACTAGTGTATTCTAGTGTGAATAAATTGTCTTTAGTCGTTTCCCCAACCTTTATGTTTAGTAATTTTTCAAAGGTTTTTGTTACCATCTTTCCTCCGTTTAAATAACAAGGACTACTATTACATATTTGAACTAAATATTTACCCCTTTTTTTTGTGGATATCATTGAATAAAAAGTAGCTACTCCATATACTTTACTTAAGGGTATTTTTAATTCATTAGATATAATTATTAGTGCTTCTTCTGATAAATATTTCCCTTTGGTTTTATTTTGAACCTCTAAAAGTATTTCTAATAATTTATCTGAAGTTTCACCTTTATTTTTTATAATATCTAAAACTTTTTTCTTAAAATCCATTCTAAATCCCCCCTTACATTTTTATAAGCCATTCATCGACCGGTTCATTATACATTGCATGGGATATTAATATGGCTCTAGCTTTTTTCTTATCCACTAATTCGTAGGTGTACTTTTTACCTTCTTTTGTAATTACATCTACTAAGGGTTCCTTTGAACAAAGACCAATACATCCTGTTGTTTCTATAATCACATCTTTAAGCTCAGCTTCTACCACTGTTTCCTCTAGTGCTCTTAAAACTTCATTTGCTCCCACACTTACACTACAAATTGCATACCCTAAAACAATTCTTAACTTCCCTCTTTTTTTCTTTTCAATAGTCTCTTCAGCCGATTGTCTTAACTCCTTATAAAAATCTTTATATGTCATTTTATTTCCCCCTTTTTGGTTTTACTTATATAAGTTGCATAGTTTATACCAACTTTTAAAAACTGCTTGTACTTTTTTTTAAAAAAATAAAAGCCTGATATAATCAGACTTTCAGGCTTTTATTCCTATTACATATATAATTTAATTTTACACCTTTAAAAAACATCCCCCTCTTTAATGCACTACTGCATTTACTTATGTTCATATGCATTAGTTTTTATATACTTTTTTATTTTTCTAACCACAGTTGATTGATTAACTCCTAGCACTTCAGCTATTTTGTATGTATTATTATATTTTTCATATGCCTTTTTTATAATCATTTTTTCCATAAGCTCATTAGCTTCCTTTAATGGTAATATGCCTTCTATCTTTATCCTTTTACATATATCTTTTGTATCATTAAATATAAATACTGGTAAATCCTTTTCATCTATAATCTCTTTATTTATAGTCACAACTAATCGTTCTATAACATTTTGAAGTTCTCGTACATTACCTGGCCAACTATACTCCTTTAAAATACTTTCAACTTCATTTGATAAATCCTTATTTTGACCATATTTTTTATTATATATATCTAAAAAATGATAACATAAAGGCAAAATATCAGATTTTCTTCTTCGTAAAGGTGGTATTTCTATTGGTACTACATTTAATCTATAATATAAATCTTCTCTAAAGGTTCCTTTTTTAACCATACTAAGTAAATCTTTATTAGTAGCTGCTACTATTCTTACATCTACTGTTTTCTCATCTGTTCCTCCAATTCTTATAATTCTTTTTTCTTGTAATACTCTTAATAACTTAACCTGAAGATGGAGAGGTAAATCTCCTATTTCATCTAAAAATAGGGTTCCTTTATCTGCAAGTTCAATGAGTCCTGGTTTCCCGCCTTTTTGTGCTCCTGTAAAAGCTCCTGTTTCATATCCAAATAATTCAGATTCAATTAAATTTTCTGGTATTGCTCCACAGTTTATTTTTATAAAATCATTTTTATTTCGGTTACTTAGTTTATGAATAAAATTAGCCACTACTTCTTTACCTACCCCTGATTCCCCTAGTATTAGTATTGTAGAATCAACCTTAGAAACATTACTTGCAGTATATAAGACTTTTCCAAACTCTACACTATTAGCCACTAAATTTTCATTTTTTATATTTAGATCTTTTACTACCTTATCTTTTTTCAAATGATATTTTTCTAATTTTTTAGTTTCTAATAACTGTTCTCTTAATCTATTTAATTCATCTATATCCCTAATATTAGTTACAACCCTTGTTATTTTACCACCTTCAAAAAGGGGAGTAGCAGTTGCTAGATATTTTTTCCCTTTACCTGTCTTTTGAATAAAAGATATTCTACGTTTTTCTTTTAAAGCTAATAAAGTTGCAGAAGGGAAAATAACTTTCTTTTTCTCCATATCTTGAACTTTATCCTTTTTATCATATTCAACCATCCTATGCCATGCATCATTAGTTTTTAGTATTTCTCCTTCACCATTAGTAACTACTAATCCATCATAGGATGATTTTATTATTGTTTCTAATTCATCTTTTAGACCTGTTATTTCTTTTAGATTATTAGAAACTTTATCAAGTAACTTTGACTTTTTATTAAGTAAATAGGGTAAACACATATCTACTTCTGCTATTCTCTGTATAACAGCTATGGCTTTATCCCTACATGTATCATATCCACAGGCTCCACAATTTAATTCATCCTCTAAATTATACTTATTAGTCTTTTGTAAGATTTCCTTTATTTCATCCTCTGAAGGGAAAGCCATTATGTTTCTTTTATTAATAAATTTTCTTTTTAATTTTATATTATCCATATATTTAATATTATTTTTATTATCCTTTTCTTTACAAAATCTATGTATTTCATTTATCTTTTCATAATAATCTAAATCACTATCTATTTTAGGCCCTTCTATACATCCTTTACACATTAACAAATCTACAAATTTAAATGTCGGTTTACCTTTATATAAAGCATTAATTAATTTAAAACATTCCTCTAAATTATCTACACTTATATAGTCACTATCATTTAAATCTAGATTTAGATTTTTTAATAATCCATTTGATAAGGGAAATAACCTCCCTTTATTAGAACTAGTTACATCAAACTCTGACTTTTTCGCCCTTTGAATTAAAATTTCTTTCTCTCTAAATAATTCTTTTAATTCCTCAAATGTTAAAACACTATCTATAATCCCTTCAAACTGAGGATTTAAAGCTTCTGCTTTTTTTGATACACAAGGTCCTAAAAAAATAACCTTTGATTCTTTATATTTATTTTTTATTAGTTTACCAGTAGCTATCATTGGTGAAGTAAAGGGTAAAAGATATTTAATAAGTTCAGGATAATGTTTTTCTATCATTGAAATAAAAGCAGGGCATGGGGTGCTTATATATGTCTTATCTTTATTTAATTTAATGAATTTATCAATTTCACTAGAAAGGACTTCTGCTCCTATAGCTACCTCCCAAACTTCAGAAAATCCCATTTCCTTTAAAGCACCTATGAATTTTTTATATGCATAGGGCTTAAAACTAGTAATAAAGGAAGGTGCCACACAGGCTATAACCTTTTCATTGTTTTTTAATAACTTAAGAGTCTTTTCTTTACTACTTAAAACAACTTTTGCATTTTGAGAACAACTATTTATACATTTGCCACAACTTATACACCTAGAATAAATTATTTCAGCTTGTCCATTCTTAATCTGGACAGCATTTACAGGGCAATTTCTTACACATGAATAACATTGTTTGCATTTGTTTTGAGTTACACTAATTATTTTCTCCATATGATCTCCCCTTTTTAACTTTACTTAAGCCCTATTTAATACTATGTTTTTTAAAAGTATATATGATACTTTTTACCTTTCTTAGCTCATTTAAAGGGTTTCACATAAAAAAACGTGGATATATATATCCACGTTTTTTAAATTATATAACTTTTAAAACCTTAATTAAATTTTATAATTTTTTATTACATCTATAAAATATTTATGAAAAGAGTCATCATCAGTTAATTCAGGATGAAAAGAAGTCACTATCATATTCTTTTCCCTTGCTGCTATTATTTTATCATTGTATTTTTTTAATATTTTAACTTGATTACCAACTTTATTTATATAAGGGGCCCTTATAAAAACCATTGGAATTTCCTTTGATGACACTTCTTTAATCTTTTTTTTAATAATAAAACTATCAAGTTGACTACCATATGCATTTCTTTTAACCTCTATATCCATAGTTCCTATATGCATATTTTCTGATTCTACTATTTTTTTAGCTAATAGTATCATCCCTGCACAAGTTCCCCAAACTGGCATCCCTTTTGAAATTTGTTTCTTTAATGTATCCATTATATCAAATTTCTTTAAAAGCTTTCCAATTGTTGTACTTTCTCCCCCTGGTAGTATAAGTCCATCTATATGTTTTATATCCTCTTTATATTTAACCCTTATAGGATTAACATTTTCTATACTTTTTAGTATATTAAAATGTTCTATTACAGAACCTTGAATGTCTAATACACCCACATTGGTCATTTTACCATCCTCTTTCTGCATACTCTGTTTCTAAATCGCTTATTTCAATGCCTTTCATAGCTTCACCAAGATTTTCAGATACTTTAGCTACAATTTTAGGATCGTTATAATAAGTAGTTGCTTCTACTATTGCCTTAGCAGTTTTCTCTGGGTTTGATGATTTAAATATACCTGATCCTACAAATATACCATCACATCCAAGTTGCATCATAAGTGCTGCGTCCGCAGGCGTTGCAATGCCACCTGCTGCAAAATTGATAACAGGTAACTTACCATTTTTAGCTACATCCTCTACTAAATGATATGGTGCTTTTAATTCTTTAGCTGCAGACATAAGTTCTTCCTTAGGCATTGTTTTTAATTTTCTAATTTCAGATAGTAACGTTCTCATATGACGTACAGCCTCAACGACATTACCTGTTCCAGGTTCTCCTTTCGTTCTTATCATTGAAGCCCCTTCTCCAATTCTTCTTAAAGCTTCTCCAAGATTCTTAGCCCCACATACAAATGGAACATTAAAATTACCTTTGTCTATATGAAACATTTCGTCTGAAGGCGTTAATACCTCACTCTCATCTATATAATCTACGCCTATTTCTTCAAGAATTTGAGCTTCTATGAAATGACCTATCCTTACTTTAGCCATAACGGGTATAGAAACTGACTTTATTATTTCCTTTATCATTTTAGGGTCTGACATTCTTGCCACACCACCTTGCTTTCTTATATCAGCAGGTACTTTTTCTAATGCCATAACAGCTACAGCTCCAGCCTTCTCTGCTATAATTGCTTCCTTAGGAGTTGTGACATCCATTATTACTCCACCCTTTAACATTTGCGCTAAGTTTTTATTTAACTCATATCTTTCATTCATATTAATTCCTCCCTTTAATTGTATCGTTTCACTTTTTTTATGTAACAATACATTTTAATATTTATAAGTACATTTTCACATAACAATTACCGAATGTCAATACAATTTATATTAAACCTATAAATTTTTTTATATATCTTGAAATTGTACTTATTTTATTTGTAACTCATCGATACAATTAAGAGTTGTATAAATAAAAGTAGAATTTACATTCACATGCAAATCCTACTCTCAAGTAATTATTATTTTTTATATCAATAGTATTCAATATAATAAAAACTCCTATCGTTAGATAGAAGTTGAAAAATATAAACCAGCGACGACCTACTCTCCCAGGACGTTGCCGTCCAAGTACCATCAGCGCTGAAGGGCTTAACTTCTGTGTTCGGTATGGGAACAGGTGTGACCCCTTCGCTATAATCACTGGATTAATGGTGTTACATATATAATTTTATATTGTATCTTCAAAACTACACAGAATATATCAATTTTTTGGTCAAGTCCTCGACCTATTAGTATCACTAAGCTGAAGACATTACTGCCCTTACACCTGTGACCTATCAACCAGATAGTCTATCTGGGGTCTTACTCTTACGATGGGAAATCTTATCTTAAGGTATGTTTCGCGCTTAGATGCCTTCAGCGCTTATCACTTCCAGACGTAG
>VEND01000094.1 GCA_009711765.1 Bacillota bacterium
AGATAGTTAGAGAAGAGATGGATAAAGCAGGGTCTCAAGAGGTATTAATGTCAGCTATACAACCAGCTGAACTTTGGAAAGAAAGTGGGAGATGGTTTGACTTTGGACCTGAAATGTTTAGATTAAGGGATAGACATGAAAGGGAGTTTTGCTTAGGTCCAACCCATGAAGAGTATTTTATGGATACCTTAAAAAATGAATTAAACTCATATAAACAATTACCTATGAATCTTTATCAAATACAAACTAAATATAGGGATGAAAAGAGACCAAGATTTGGTTTGATGAGATCTAGAGAATTTATAATGAAAGATGCTTATAGTTTTGATAAAGATGAAGAGGGTATGAGAAATTCTTATCAAGAAATGTGGGATGCATATGATGAGATATTTACTAGATGTGGACTTGATTATAAGGTTGTTGAAGGAGATTCAGGTGCTATGGGAGGAAGCGACTCCCATGAATTTATGGCTATGTCAGAGATTGGAGAAGGTGTAGTTGCATATTGTGATGATTGTGACTATGCAGCAACTGATGAAAAGGCAGACTGTGTATATGAACTTAATGTAGATGATAATGAATCTTTAAAAATGGAAAAAGTGCATACACCTGATGTTAAAACTATAGACCAACTTATTGAATTCTTTGATTGTAAAGCAGATAAGTTTGCAAAAACGTTAGTATATAATGTAAATGATGAAATAGTTGCTGTTATGGTTCCAGGGGATAGAGAGTTAAATGAAGTAAAGCTTGCAAATTACTTTAGCGTTCCAGGACACCAACTAGAACTTGTAGATGAAGAGACAATAAAGGATGTTACCCATGCAGAGGTTGGATTTGCAGGTCCTATAGGACTTAAGGAAAATGTAAAACTAATAATGGATTCAAGAATTAAAAAAATGAAAAACTTTATAGTAGGTGGAAATGAAACAGACTACCATTATAAAAATGTAAATGTTGATGATTTTAACGCTTTAGATGCTGGAGATTTACTTTTAGTTAAAAAAGGAGATAAATGTCCTAAGTGCGAAAGTCCATTAAAAACAGCTAGGGGAATAGAAGTAGGAAATATATTTCAACTAGGAAGAAAATATAGTGAGAGTTTAAATGCTACTTATCTTGATAAAAATGGTAAAGCTCAAACCTTCTTGATGGGCTCCTATGGCGTTGGCATAAATAGAACTATGGCGGCTGTTATTGAGCAGAGTCATGATGATAAAGGTATTATATGGCCATTATCTGTAGCGCCATATCATGTGATTATTACAGTTATAAATGCTAAGAAGGATGAACAAATTAAACTTGGAGAAAAGCTTTATAAAGACTTAAGCTCTAAAGGAATAGAAGTATTAATAGATGATAGAAAAGAAAGAGCTGGAGTTAAGTTTGCAGATGCTGAATTAATAGGGATACCTATAAGAGTAGCCGTAGGAAGAGATGCTAAAGATGGTTTAGTAGAATATGTAATAAGAGGTCAAGAAGACAAAGGGAAAGAAAAGATAAAAGAAGAAGAAGTATATGAAAAAATTAAAGAAGAGTTTAAAAATCAAGGGTTAAATATATAAAAAATAAGGCTGCTAAAGCAGCCTTATTTTTATGTCTAAATTGAATATAAACTTTTTAACTGAGCAAAATAACTTAAAGTGCTTATAAGGAGTGGTTAGGTGGATAAAAAGAAAAATTTTCTTTCTAAATTTTATTTTCTATCAACAAAATGGTGGATAGTTCACATAGCATTAATACTTTTAGTTTTTTATTTATTCACTAAAATATTTTAGGAGGAGAATAAATGAGAAAGATTATTTTAATAGTTTGTATTATTATTTTATTATCAAGTAGTTTAACCTTTGCCGATGAAAATAAAGTTGTTAGTTTAGGTAAGGACTTAACTTTAAAACAAATGGATGAAATTTTAGATTTATTTAAAGCTAAAGAAGATATAAAGGTTATATATGTAACAAATGATGAAGAAGTTAAATATTTAGGAAAGTTTATTAAAAAAAGTGTAATAGGAACAAAAGCTATATCCTGTGCATATGTTGAGAAATTAAGGGATAATGGCATTGAAGTAGAAACTTACAATATAAGTTATATTACTAAGGAAATGTATAAAAATGCTTTAATTACAGCTGGGATTAAAGATGCTAAAATAAAAGTGGCTGCTCCTTTTGAAGTTTCTGGTACAGCAGCTTTAACTGGCATTATAAAAGCCTTTGAAGATGTAAGTAATACAAATATAAGTGAAGAAAAGAAAAATATAGCAAACAAAGAGATTGCTAATACTTATAATTTAAGTAAAAAAGTAGGAAAAAAAGAGGCTAGTAACCTTGTTAGAGTTATTAAAGAAAAAGTTATAGATAGGGATTTAAAGAAAGAAGAAGATATAAAAAGAGTAGTAATTGAGATATCTAATGATTTAGATATAAGTTTAAGTGAAAAAGAGATAAATAATATAGTAGATCTAATGGAGGATATATCAAAGCTTAATTTAAATATTGATGAAATTAAAAAGCAACTTAAAGGAGTATCAGATAAATTAAATGAGTTAAATGAAGATAATGAAGAGGTAAAATCAATCCTTAACAAGATACTTGATATATTAAGAAAATTATTTGCATTTTTAACTGATTTATTTACCAATAGTGATTAAAAAGCTAATAATTTCTTGATACACCTTTAGATGTGATATATAATGAAAACGATAAAAAGTAATTAGGAGGTATATGTATGTCTGATGTTAGGGTAAGATTTGCACCTAGTCCTACGGGTTATTTACATATAGGAGGGCTAAGAACGGCACTTTATAATTATTTATTTGCTAAGAATAAAGGTGGAAAATATATATTAAGAATAGAGGATACTGATAGAAGTAGATATGTTGAAG
The DNA here is from genome assembly GCA_009711765.1 of Bacillota bacterium. Lineage (GTDB taxonomy): Bacteria > Bacillota > Clostridia > Tissierellales > MES13 > MES13. The sequence goes on from VEND01000094.1 coordinate 2,885, forward strand.
GTGCAATAGAAAATTTGATTGATGCTTTAGAATGGGCAGGAGTTAAGCACGATGAAGGAATTATTGTAGAAAACGGAGAATTAACTCAAACCGGAGAGTATGGACCTTATATACAATCAGAAAGGTTACATATATATAAAGAATATGTAGATGAATTAATAGAAAAAGGTCATGCTTATTATTGTTTCTGTTCTAAGGAAAGAATAGACGAGGTTAGAGAAAAACAAAAGGCTAAAGGTTTAGCTCCAAAATATGATGGGTATTGTAGAAGTATAGATAAAGAAGAAGCGAAAAAACGAGTTGAAGCAGGAGAAGAATATACAATAAGATTAAAGTTACCTGTTAATAGGGATATTAAATTCCACGATGCAGTTAGGGGTAATGTAACTATAAATACTAAGGATATAGATGACCAAGTTTTAATTAAAGGTGATGGTTTTCCTACATATCATTTAGCTGTTATAGTAGATGACCATCTTATGGGTATAACACATATAGTAAGAGGTGAAGAGTGGCTTCCATCTACTCCAAAACATGTATTTATGTATGAAGCATTTGGTTGGGAAGCACCTGAATATGTACATTTACCAACTGTATTAAACAAAGAAAGAAAAAAATTAAGTAAAAGACAAGGGGACGTTGCTGTAGGTGACTTTAAAAAGAAAGGATATTTACCTGAAGCTTTAGTAAATTATTTAGCTTTAGTTGGATGGAGTCCTGAAAGTAATAAAGAAATATTCTCAATGGATGAGCTTATTGATGAATTTTCCTTTGAAAGAGTTTCAAGCACAGGGGGAGTTTTTGATAAAGATAAGTTAAATTGGGTAAATGGACAATATATAAGAAAGGCAGATTTAGATAGAATAACAAAGCTTGCAATACCATATCTAAAAGAGGCAAATTTAATAACTGATAAAGATATTAATAATAGATATGATTCGATAAAAACTATGGTTTCAACTGTTCAAGAAAATTTATCTTTCATGGCAGAAATACCAGAAAAAGTAGATTTTTATTTTAACGATGAAGTTAAACTTGAAAATGAAAAGGCAGAAGAAATGATAAAGGGCGAGCAGGTACCAAGTTTATTTAAAGCCTTTAGAGAAGAGCTAAATGAAATAGATGAAATAGATAAAGAGTTTGCTAAGGGAATATTTAAAAAAATCCAAAAGAAAACAAAGGTTAAGGGAAAGAACTTATATATGCCTTTAAGAGCATTGCTTACAGGTCAACTTCATGGACCTGAAATGGCAGATATAGTTTTAGTATTAGGTAAACAAAATATACTTGATAGAATAGAATATGTAGAAAATAACATTTTATAAACTTGAAATTAAGTATAATGTTTAGTAATATTAAATATAATATATAAAAGTAATGAGAAGGTAGAGTAAATATATCATACTTTAAAAGAGAAAATCTCCATGGGCTGAAAGGGATTTAAGTCACTGATAGATTGAAGTGCACCTTTGAACTGTTGCCTGAAAATTAGTAAGGCAAACCGGTTGTACCGTTATAACTATCTAAGGTGGGACATAGTCCTATTAGAGTGGAACCGCGGAAAAACCGTCTCTTGATTGAGGCGGTTTTATTTATATTAAGGAGGGATTTTATGAAATTGTATAATACTTTAACGGGGAAAAAGGAAGAATTTAAACCAATTAATGACAAAAAGGTAACTATGTATGTATGTGGACCGACAGTATATAATTATATTCATGTAGGAAATGCTAGACCCTTTGTAGTATTTGATGTTTTAAGAAGATATTTTAAATTTAAAGGATATGAAGTGGACTATTTATTAAACTTTACAGATATTGATGATAAAATGATTGAAAGGGCAAATGAAGAAGGAAAAACTGTTAAAGAAGTAGCAGATAAGTATATTAAAGAATACTTAGAGGATGCTAATAACTTAATGTTAAAGGAAGATGAAACAAAACATCCAAAGGCAACAGAACATATAAAAGATATAATTGATTTTATAAAGGAATTAGAAAATAAAGGATATGCATATAGTGTAAATGGAAATGTATATTTTGATATAGGTAAACTTAATAATTATGGTAAACTTTCAAATAAGAAAACAGAGGAGCTTATTTCTGGAGCTAGAATTAAGGTAAATGATGAAAAGAAAAGTCCTATAGATTTTACACTTTGGAAAAAAGAAAAACAAGGAGAGCCTTCATGGGATAGTCCATGGGGTAAAGGAAGACCAGGGTGGCATATAGAATGTTCTGTAATGGCTAGAAAATATTTAGGCGATACAATAGATATACATGCAGGGGGACATGACTTAGAGTTTCCACATCATGAAAATGAAATAGCTCAAAGCGAGAGTTTAACAGGAAAAACATTTGCAAATTTTTGGCTTCATAATGCAATGCTTAATATAGATAATAAGAAAATGTCTAAATCTGAACAAAACTTTTTTACAGTAAGAGATATTTCTAAAGAATTTGATTTAGAAGTGGTGAGATACTTTTTATTATCATCTCATTATAGAAACCCTGTTAATTTTAGTAAAGAAATACTAATGCAAACTAAAAGTGGTTTAGATAGACTTTATAATGGGAAGAAGAATCTAGAGCATATATTAGGGAATGCTAAAGATAGAGAGTTAACTGATGAAGATAAAAATATGATTGAAAATATAAATCAATTTAAAGAAAAGTTTATAAAAAGTATGGAGGATGATTTAAATACTGCTGATGCCATATCTAGTATATTTGAATTAATTAAATACACAAATACTAATCTTTCAGATGAAACAAATAAAAAGGTAATAGATAAGGCATATAGTCAGTTAATGGAGTTATCTGAAGTCTTAGGAATTTTACAAAGAAAAGAAGAATTGTTAGATGATGAAATATCTGAGCTTATAGAAAAGAGAATCAAAGCCCGTAAAAATAAAAATTATCAGTTAGCAGATGAAATTAGAGATGATTTAAAGGAAAAAGGAATAGTACTTGAAGATACACCACAAGGAACAAAATGGAAAAGAATTTAGGTGCTTTTATGAAATTAGATAACGAATTATCAGAAAGAGAAGTAAAAATGTTTTCACCTTTACAACTTGCCTATATAGGGGATGCTGTATATGAAGTTTATGTAAGAAAGTATTTACTTTTAAATACAAAAGTTAAAGTTAATGGACTTCATAAAGAAGCGATAAAATTTGTAAAAGCTAAAGCGCAGGCAAATGCAGTAAGGGTAATAAAAGAAACTTTAACAGAGGAAGAATGGCGTGTGGTAAAAAGAGGTAGAAACGCTAAATCTTCCACTGTGCCTAAAAATGCAAACATAAATGATTATAAGTATGCAACTGGATTTGAAGCATTGATTGGATATTTGCATTTAACAAATAAAGATGTAAGAATAAAGGAGTTATTTGATATTATCATTAAAGATAATTAAAAAATATAAGCATGGGGGATGATATCCCCCTACATGTTTATATTTTTTTTGATATAATAAGTTTAAAATGATATTAGGAGGAAATTTATATGACTAAACTTAAAGTAGATTTATTAAGATATACCCCTGATGCAGAAAAATTAGTTGCATCTGCGGCTAAATTATGTTATTCACAAGTAGGAATTGATAGTATTGAAGATAAATTAGATGAAGTTAAAGTTGAGAAGTTTTTGGACATGCTAATGGGTATGGGCCATGAATCGCCTATTGAACATGTTAATTTCACATTTGGTGTTGAAGGAGTTAGTAGAGTATTAACACATCAATTAGTAAGACATAGAGTGGGAGCATCTTACTCACAGCAATCTCAAAGATATGTTAAACTAGATCAATTTGAATATATAATCCCGCCTGCTATAGAAGAAATTCCTAAAGCAAAAGAAAAGTTTATTGAAGCAATGGAAAAGGATCAAGAGTATTATGATGAAATAACAAATTTACTTTATGAAAAACATTTAAAAAGTTATATCGAGGAAGGAAAAAGTGAAAAGAAAGCCTCTAGAATGGCAGAAAAAAGATCGATAGAAGATGCTAGATACGTATTTCCTAATGCCTGTGAAACTAAAATTGTATTTACAATGAATGCTAGAAGTTTATTTAATTTCTTTAAACATAGATGTTGTAATAGAGCACAGTGGGAGATAAGAGAGTTAGCAACAGAAATGCTTAAACAAGTTAAAGAGGTTTGTCCGACACTATTTAAATATTGTGGCCCTAATTGTTTAAATGATCCATGTCCAGAAGGTAATATGACTTGTGGAAAAATTAGTGAAGTTAGGGAAAAGTTTAATAACTTAGTTTAATATAAGTTTAAGTGGAAACCCTAATAATGAAAACTATAATTGTATCCTAACCATAAAGGAGTGAGAAATTTGAAAAATCAAGATTACGTAGAAGGAAGAAATCCTGTTATTGAAACTTTAAAATCAGGAAGAGATATAGAAAAAATAATAATAGCAAAGGGTACAAATAAAGGATCTATAAACAAAATAATAGGAATGGCAAAAAAAAGAAAAATAGTTTTACAATATGTTCCTAAAAGCAAATTAGATTCAATGTCTAAAACAAAATCTCATCAAGGAGTTATGGCATTAGTTGCTGCATATAAGTATAAAACTATAGATGACATTTTAGAGCTTGCTGAAAAAAGAAATGAAGATCCCTTTGTAATTATATTAGATGAAATTGAAGATCCTCATAATCTAGGTTCAATAATAAGAACAGCAGAAGGGGCAGGAGCCCATGGAGTTATTATACCAAAGAGAAGATCAGCAGGATTAACAGCAACAGTAGCGAAGACTTCAGCGGGAGCAGTTGAGTACTTACCAGTGGCTAAGGTAACTAACATATCAGCTACTATTGAAGAATTAAAAGAAAAAGGTTTATGGATATATGGAACTGATATGGATGGTGATAGTTATTATTATCAACAGGAATTAAAAGGACCTATAGGTATAGTTATAGGAAGTGAAGGAAGCGGTATGAATCGTTTAGTGAAAGAAAAATGCGATTTTTTAGTAAGGATTCCTATGAAAGGAAAGGTATCTTCCCTTAATGCATCTGTTGCAGCTTCGGTTATTATGTATGAGATCTTAAGGCAACGGAGTTTAGGATAAGAAATATGAGAAATGAAGAGTATTTATTTGTGGATGGTTATAACATCATTAATGCCTGGCAAGAACTAAGAGAATTATATGAGATTAGTTTAGATGTAGCTAGAAATCGATTGATAGAAATAATGGCTGAATATCAATCTTATACTGAGGTTAATGTTGTAATTGTTTTTGATGCACACTTAGTTAAAGGAAACATAGAGAAAAAGGAAGTTGTATATGGTGTAGATGTTGTTTATACTAAAGAAAAGGAAACTGCAGATAGTTACATAGAAAAGACTCTAGATTCAATTGGTAGGGTAAAAAGAGTAAGAGTAGCTACTTCTGATTGGGCCGAACAACAGATAGTTCTAGGAAGAGGGGGCACTAGATTATCAGCTAGGGAATTAAAAATTGAAATAGATAATTTGAAAAAAACCATAAAAAGAAAAAATCAAAATAAAAAAGATAATGGGAAGGCAAAAAATGCACTAGGAGAAAGATTAAGTGGTGATATTTTAAAAAAATTGGAAAAATTAAGAAGAAATACCTAATTATCTTGACTATAGAAGGTTATGTAATGTATAATGTTGTTATGAGTTTAGGGATTTTCAGCGACTTGTTGGAGGCGATGTTGGTGGGATTAACTATCCAGAAAAAACTTTCAGAAGCATATGTAGATGATTATCATTTAATGTCAGATGAAGAGATTGTTAATAGCGCAAAAAATGGAAATGATGAAGCATTAGAGTATTTAATTAAGAAGTATAAAAATTTTGTAAGAGCAAAAGCAAGGTCATATTTTCTTATAGGAGCCGATAAAGAAGATATAATCCAAGAGGGTATGATAGGATTATATAAAGCTATTCGGGACTATAGAACGGACAAGCTAGCGTCATTTAGAGCATTTGCAGAGCTATGTATAACAAGACAAATAATTACGGCGATTAAAACAGCAACAAGACAAAAGCATATACCCCTTAATTCTTATGTATCACTTAATAAACCAATATATGATGAAGAATCTGATAGGACTTTGTTAGATGTATTAAGAGGAGTGAAAATAACAGATCCAGAAGAATTAATAGTAAGTAGAGAAGAATTAAATCACATAGAAAATAAGATAGGGGAAATATTAAGTGATCTTGAATGGGAGGTATTAATGTCGTATCTGCAAGGGAAATCCTATCAAGAGATATCACTTGAATTAGACAGACATGTAAAGTCAATCGATAATGCCCTACAAAGGGTTAAAAGGAAGCTAGAGAGATACTTAGAATTAAAGGAGTAATAAATATTTAATTTTAGTATTGACAACCTATTTTTAAAATAGTAAAATATTTATCAGCACCATTGAA
>VEND01000177.1 GCA_009711765.1 Bacillota bacterium
CTTCAAAATGAAATTTTTGTTTCTTAAATCTAAAATATTCTTCAATTCTCCATCTTTTTAAATATACCTTTATTATAGTTTCTGTTAACCTTTTATCTTCAGGCTCTATATCACTAATAAGCATCATTGGTATTTTACCAAACCCTCTTACAATTACTAGGGTGAGATTTTTATCAGAAATGCTCGGTAGAGCTATGGGAGCATAGCTAAATTTACATTTAGTAATTTTCCCTTCTTTATTCTTAACAAGAGTAGAGTATTTCCCCTTATATTTATTTGCTAATTTTAATATGTTAATGCTTTTACCTTTATGAATTACATTTCTATTTTTCTTTGCTCTAATTACAAAACTTTCTTCCTCATCAGTGAAATATTTGAAAAATTTGCAATCATCATACCCTCTATCGAGGGCTTTAATACCTAGTTTACCAAATTGATTACTTATAAATTTTAATCCCTTTAAAGTTTCAGCATTTTGACTTTTATAGTTCTTTTCTTTACTTGAAAATATTCTAGAGTATACTGAAACGGGCATATCATGTTCATTAGTAAGGGCAGCAATTTCAAATATATTATATCCATCTTCAATTTTTCCAGTACTACCATCACGTACTCTATCTAATGATTCAAATGATTTAGTATGGTGTTTAACTATTTCTGAACCATCTACACAAAATATCGTATCCTCATTAATAAATGAACTAATTTCTTTAATATAGTTTTCATTTATTTTAAAAGCTTCATCAAAATTCTTTAGATTTCTAGAAAGACGATCAATAGTCTTTTTTAAGGAAATATTCTCATTTAAACCTCTTGATATATTACTTAAGTGAACAGAATTGCTTTCTAAGAACCCATAAATCATTTGAAAAACAAATTTAGCTTTAGATCTTGAAATGTCTTTAATAACTTTTTTTGAAAAAGTTGATAATTTTCTTTTGATTTGGTATGAAAGTTTGCTATAATTAAACATAAGTGGAATCGCCCCTCTTGTTTGGTTTTGTTTTTTTAGTCGAATTCATTATACCAAAACAATGGGCTATTTTGCTTATTTTTATGCAAAAAAATCAAATCTGTTGATAAAGATATTACTCCTATTTTACTTATCCACAATAAACTTTTCATCTACTTTCAAAAAAATGGGGAAACTCTAAATAAATATATGGTAATTTTTATATATTATTTTTACCATTACTAAAAAGTTTATTCTACATTTATTATTTTAGCTTTTAATTTATTTTTAAATTCTATTAATCCATAACTTTTTTTAGATCCTCTCCTAGGTAAAGTAATGCTTCCTGGATTGAAAAATAATATGTCATCATATTCAATTTTCATAGGAACATGACTATGTCCAAATAAAACGATGTCCACATTTAGCTCTTTAGCTTTATAATATAATCTCTCTATACCCATTTTCACTCCATATTTATGGCCATGGGTTAATAAAGCTTTTTTTCCCTTCAGATTAATAATTTGTTCTTCTTCTGTATTATAATCACCTATATCACAATTACCCTTAATATTATAAACCTCTAAATCAAACTCTTCATTAATTTTCTCTACATCTTTACTAAAATCACCTAAATGTATTAACATATCTATATCTTTTAAATTACTAAGTAAATCAAAGCTGTCATCTAAATTCCCATGGGTGTCACTAATTACAATTACTTTCACTATCTATCATCCTTTATCATATCTTTTAGTTTATCCCTTAGTTTAACTAATGCATTGGCTCTATGACTTATCTTATTTTTTATATCTTCTCCTAGTTCAGCAAATGTTTTATTATAATCATCCACTATAAATAAAGGATCATAACCAAAACCATTTTCACCTCTTAGATTAAATCCTATTTTTCCCCTACATTCACCTACAACTGTTTCTATATTTTCTCCATCTACTATAGCTATAACGGTAATAAATTTAGCAGTTCTTTTATCTAAGGAAATACCTTTTAATTCTTTTAAAAGTAAATCGTTATTATCTTTAAAAGTAGCATTCTCACCGGCATATCTTGCTGAATATATACCTGGTCTTCCATCTAACTTATCAACAAATAATCCTGTATCATCGGCTATTACAATACCTTTAGTTTCTTTAGATACTTCTAAGGCTTTCTTTATTGCATTTTCTTTAAGTGTTTCTTTATCTTCTATAATATCTAAATCCTTTAGACCTACCTCATCCTTAGAAAGTATATTAAAGGGAAGTCCCTTTAATATATCTTTAATTTCTTCAATTTTGTGTTTATTCCCACTAGAAACTATTATCCTTCTATTTTCCATTTAAAACTCCCCTTATTCTTCTTTAGCTTTTCCTATTAAGTTACTTATCTCTTTTAAAGCTTCCTTTTGTATATTAACTAATTCATTATTACCCTTTTCAGCTAATTTTAATAATTCATTTAAATCTTCCCGAGTAAATGGTGATTCTTCTCCTGTACCTTGAACTTCTATAAATTCATTATTATCTGTCATTACAACATTCATATCTACTTTAGCTGTTGAATCTTCTTCATAGCATAAATCTAGTACTCTTTCATCATTTACTATTCCTACACTTATTGCTGAAACAAAATTTCTTATAGGTATATAAGTTATTTCTTCATTTTCATATAAACTATGTAAAGCATCCACTAAAGCAACAAATCCACCAGTTATGGAAGCTGTTCTTGTTCCCCCATCAGCTTGTATTACATCACAATCTATCCATACTGTTCTTTCTCCTAATTCATCTAAATCAACCACTGATCTAAAGGATCTTCCTATTAATCTTTTAATCTCTTGAGTTCTTCCTTCAAGTTTACCTCTAGTAACTTCTCTTCTCTTTCTTGTGATTGTAGAACCTGGAAGCATGGAATATTCTGCTGTTACCCATCCCTTCCCCGTTCCTTTTAAAAAAGGAGGTACTCTATCATCTATCATAGCTGTACATATAACCTTAGTTTCTCCCATTTCAATTAAAACTGATCCTTGGGGATGTTTAAGATAATCCCTTGTAATTTTAACCTTTCTAATTTCATCATAATTTCTGTTATCAACTCTTTGCATTTGTATCTCTCCTCTATATAAATAATCTATATTTATTGTTTCCCAATACAACACTATAATAACAAATCTTTTAAAGTTTTACCAATTAAAAAAATTAAGGTAGCCCTTTAGGCTACCTTTTAGATTAATAAGTATTTGCAAATACTGGCATTGTTTCTGGTGATGTTGCCTTTAATCCTGCTTCTTCAAGTGTAGAACCATTGATTAGTAATTGAACATTTTCTATTTCTTCAAACTGATCTAAAGTAAGAGCTATATTTTTATTCATTGAATCTACCACTGATTGATCCTTTAAAATGTCCATTGCAGTATTTGAAAGATTAATATAAGCTATTCCCTCTTTTATTTCTACACCTTGTAAAGCTATACTTGCAGGAATATCAGTATAAAGTCCTGAAAGTTCAGGAGGTCCTTCAAACAATTTGTTAAGAGCTGACATTACATTAGGTTCTGGAGCACTTGTAGGAACAGTTACAGGTACGTAATATTCATATTCACCATTAGTTGTACTCTTATAATATACAACTATTTTTGATTGGTCACTATTTACATTTTCTGTTAAGTTTATATTCTCTCTCTTAAGAGGAGTTCCTACCTTGGTTCCAAATTTTAATTCATTTATTATTTTATCCCCTACTAGAAATTGTACTTCATTAATTGTAGGAAACTCAGTTAATGTATAAACTACCCCTTTAACTAAACCTTGCTCATCTTCTTTATTAGTATAATTTAATACTTCTTCTGTAAAATTAACCCTGCATAATCCAGTATCAGGATCTATAGCCATACCCTTAATTTTTGTTCCTGCAGGTAGGATAGGATTTAATCCTATAACATCTATTTCTTCTCTGATAGCAGGACTATCTGTAATATTTCTAAGTGCAGCTTTAGCTATACCTTCTTCCCAAGGTATTTGTCTCATTACAGGTACTAGGTAGCCATTTTCGTTTTTATAATATAAAACAGTATTTCTCATATTCTCATCTATACTAGTTTCATATCCTTCTTGGCTATCTACTATATCTACATCCTCATTTGTATCCTTAGATACTATGTCCTTCATCTTATCAATTGCTCCACATCCGTACACTCCAAAAGTTAAAGTTATCAAAAGTAGTAATATTACAATTTTTTTAAACTTCATTTAGTACCCCCCCTACTATTGTTATTTATAAATTATATTAACTAAGAAGGAATACTATGATTAATTTGTCTTATTTCTTTTTTAACTTTGTAAAATATCCACCTTTAATATACTTAGCATCACTAACAGTTATAAATGCCTCATTATGTATACCATCTACTATTTCATGTAATATTTTTAAATCTCTTCTTTTTAAAGTAACTTTTAAAACCTTTCTTATACCATTTTTTCCTTCACCTTCTAAAACAGTAACACCAAAACCTTCCTGTCTTAATGTATTTACAACATCTTTATAGTTTTTATTTATTATTATCTGAGCTGTTAAGTTACCTAAGGCCATTTTTCCTTCTAAAACACTTCCCACATAATTGCCACAAGCAAAACCTAATGAATATGCTAATAAATTTCCTATATCATCAAGTTGATTTACAACAACTCCTAGGGCAACTACAAATGTTGTTACTTCAAAAAATCCTATTATAGCTGCCTGTAGTTTTCTTCCTTGTACTATCATCATTATCCTTATGGTCCCTAAGGATACATCTACTACCCTTGCAAGAAATATTAATAAATATCCTGCAATTACACCTAATTCCATTACTATTCCCCCCTTTAAAGCCTATGAATTTACTATACCAAATAATAGCAAATATAAAAAGGGGATCAGCTAAAATTTTAGCTGTACCCTTAAAATTTATTTAAAATATTCCACAGTAGCATTAGCTAAAGCCTTGGCAGCCTTTTTATAATATTCATCAGTGGTTATTATTTTTTCATCCTCTGGATTAGTTAAAAAGCCTAACTCTGCTAAAGCAGCTACCATTTTAGTTTCCCTTGTCACAACTAACTTAGGTCTTCTTTTTATATCTCTATCGAAAAGTCCTAAAGTTTCTAAAAGATTATTGTGAACTGTTTCAGCGAAAGGATAGTTATCCCCAAGCTTCTCTTCATTATAATATGCTGGGCAATATAATGTCTGTATGCCATCTATTTCTGGATTATCATGGGCATTAAAATGAATACTAATAAATGCATCTGCATTATTATTATTAGCTATATCAGATCTATCATAAAGTCCAACAAACTCATCACTATCTCTAGTCATTAAAGTATTAAACCCAAGGCTTTCTAGTTCACTTTTTAAATACTTAGCTACTTTTAAGGTAAGTATCTTTTCATAGATATGTTCAGTTGGAGATATAGCTCCTGGGTCACTTCCTCCATGTCCTGGATCTATTACTATTAATTTATCATTATATTTATTTGATTTTGAAACTACTTCAATCTCTATTTCATCATCTCTACTTCTTGAATCTACATCATAACTAATATTATTTTTAAAGAGTATATCTATATTTTTATATCCTCCTGAATTTTCTATAACCATATTATCAACTAAACTATCATCTATTAAAATCATTCCATTATCAACATCTATCTTAGAACTTCTTACTTTAATACTCATAATATTACTTTTATCATTATATTCAACTTCATAATTTGTTCTTTTCTTTAAATCTATCTCAAAGAAACCTCTAATATCTTCTTTTTTATAGGATATATTTTCAAAACCTTCATTATCTACATATACAATGATATCTTCATCATCTGTCTCTATTGAAAAATTTGGTCTCTTATCAAGAGCTTTAACATCTAATACTGCCCTAACAATTTTATCATTTTCATTATAGAAACTATCAGGACTAAATTGTGATGTTCTTATTCCCTTTATAAAATCCGTTTCAATATCAATACTGCTTTTATCACTCTCAAGTATTGAGTCCATAAAATCTAATACTATTCTATCTGGATTAGAAAGTCTCATAATATTATACTCGGGTAAATTAGTATTTTCAATAATTATTGCTTCTCTATTATCTATTTCATCTTTTTTAAATTCAACTACTCTATTTGTAAAAGATATCTCTAATTTATTATCTTTAACGTCTTTAATGTTATAACCTACAAACCTTTCTAAATCTATAACTACCCTTGTTATTGCTGGGTTTTCTTTAAATTGACCAGCTCTTATCTCTTCAATGGGATACTCATCAACATCTATACTATACTCCGCTTTACCATCTAGTAAATCTTTATCTATTTTACTTGTTGGAATATCTATAACAAGTCTATAGGGCTCTTCTAAATATATTTCTTTATGTCCTATTTCTCCAGTTGAACTAACAATAATCTTTGGTAAGTAATCTTCGTCTTCAACAACTTCAATATCAGTAATTTCTTCAACTTCATATTCTAAAGTGCCTGTCCAAGTTGATTGATCCCAACCAACTTTAAACCCTAAAGCTTCAGATACAAATCTTAAAGGTACCATTGTTCTATCATTTATTATCTTAGCAGGTACATTATATGAAATTTTTCTCTTCTCACCATTTATTATTACATCTGAACTATCTATTGTTAAAAGTATTTCATCTAGAGCCGTTTTTATATATACCTCTTTATCTTCCCCATTCCATTTAATATCTGCATTAAGATAATTAGCAACAAATCTTACAGGAACCAAAGTTCTTTCATTATATAAAACAGGAGGTACATCTGATTTAATTGGTTCACCATTTACTAAAACATTAATTTTTTTAACCCTTTCAACTTCTCCATCAACTTTTACATTTACATATTCAACATCACTAGCATAGGTATATGTAAATATACCTAGTATCATAACAAATACAATAATAAGCGATAAAATTCTTTTCATCATTTCCCTCCTAATACATTTAATATAACAAAAAATAGCAAAAAAATATATAACCAGACATATTTTATAATATCTAGTTATATTTATATCACTACTATTCACATTATGTCAACGAAATATCGGTTTTGTAATAGAGTTTTAATATTGGAATAGTTTTCTTTAAGAGTTTGATACTCCTCTATGAAATTTAAGAAATATTTCCCATTGAAACAATATTTCTTTATCTGATAGATGCGTTATGTAAACCACTTATATAACTTTATATAACTCATCACTTTCTGGTGATTTAATAGTTTTAATTTCATCATCTTCCTCTATAAGTATATCTTCCTTTGTTATTTCTCCAATCACTGATACCTTTATATTACTTTCCTTTAACTTACTTTTAATTTTTTTAGTATTTTCATCATCCGCTATTATAATCATGCTACCACTAGAAATTAATTTTAAAGGATCTATATTTAATATATTACAAATATTTTTAGTTGAATCTGCTATAGGAATATCTTTTTTATAAACTCTTATTCCCTTTTTTATAGCTTTAGATGTTTCCCATAGTGCACCTAGTATACCACCCTCTGTTACATCGTGCATATAGGAAACTCCTATGTTTCCGCAGATAATTCCTTCCTTTACAACACTTATATCTTTAATCATATCTTTAGCTTCTTTTAAATTATCCTTAGATAGCTTATTCTCTAGTTTCTCTTCTAAATCACTAGCTATTATTGCTGTACCTTCTAAGCCAGCTGTTTTTGTCATTAAAATTTTATCACCGATTTTAATATCATCAATATTTAATATTTTTTCTTTTAATTGCTTTCCTATTACTGTAGTAGAAACCACTATTTTATTTACGGCATTTGTAATTTCAGTATGTCCTCCTATAATTTCTACATTAAGTTCCTTTGAAGCTTTAGATGCATCCTTCATAATTTCTTCTATTTCTATTTCTTTAGTGTCCTCTGGTGCCATTATAGTTAAAGTAACTCCTATAGGTTCAGCCCCATTAGATGCCACATCATTACAGGATATATGTATAGCTAAACTTCCTAGATTACTTGAAGCACCAGTTATAGGATCTGTGGATATAACACAACCATATTTTCCAAAATCTAAAACTGAACAATCTTCTCCTACACCTGCTCTTAAAAGCACATCTTCTCTTTTGTTTCCTATATTATCAAATACTAATTTTTCTAAAACATCATTTGGTAATTTACCTATATTCAAATTTACTCCCCCTTACTTAAAAAGCTTTTCCATTCTTTAATACTCATAATTTTATGATCAGATGTAATTGCTATTAATTTAATATCTTCTTTTAAAATATCATGCTGAATTAAAACTTCTGCATCATATCCTTTAGTTTTATCCCTTCTTAATTGAAGATTTTCCTTAAAACTTAAGGATGTATTCCAATATTTTTCTAAGATTTTACTTCCCTTTTTATTTAAATAATCCCTTGCTACTTCAAAGGACTTTATATCTTTTAGAATAAATGGTTCATATATTTCATTTGCTAAATTTTCATTTGCAATCCAACATTTATCTTCATTTATCTTAATCCCCATAATTACAGTATGGGAATGCCATGTATGCCCATTATTAAAGTTTAAACTAGCAAATATAGTTTTTTCCCTTATAACCCAACTAGGTATAAAATCCTTTTTAAATGAGTCTATATATCTATGGAAAGCTTTATATTTAGTAGTATAAGTTATTTTATCATCATATTTAATACCCTTATTAATAATTTCATCTAAATCTATAATAGGTGCTACATGGTAAACTAAACCTGTTTCTTTATAATCTGGGAATATCAAAAAATCTCCTCCATTTATCTTTTATTAGTTATTATTTTTCCTATTCCCAAATTAATATATCCATAGTTAATGATAACATATTTTCCACTTTTCTTTAATATATATCCTTAAAATTGGGGAAAACTAAATATAAATAACTTTAAAAGGTGATGCTATGACTATTAAATGCTCAGAAAAATGCATTTATGAAGATGAAGGAATATGCACTTTAGACCATATAATTCACTCATCAGGTACTCCTACTAATAACTGTCCATATTATAAGAATAAATACAACGAATTAAAAGATGAAACATAACTTATTTAAACAATAAAAAAAGCCCACGGTATAAAACCGTGGGTAATCTTTTTTAGTGTGCTAATATCTTAGCATATTTTAATCCATTAGTTACCTGTAATGGAAGTCTTATTACTCCTTCAACATAATCTCTCTCAGCTAA
>VEND01000145.1 GCA_009711765.1 Bacillota bacterium
CAATAAAAAGCTTCTCGCTCGACTTGCATGTGTTAGGCGCGCCGCCAGCGTTCGTCCTGAGCCAGGATCAAACTCTCAAATTTAAAAGTTTACCTGTTACTCATAGTAACACTAACGTGTTGATTTATAATCAACTTGGGATAACTCAAAATGAATTATCTATAATTGTTTAATGACTTCGCACTGTTCAATTTTCAAAGATCAAATTACAAGGTCGTTCCGTGACGACTCTTAAAATACTATCACTTAATTTCTGTTTTGTCAAGAGTTTTTTTAAAAATCTTATTTCGCTCTTTTCCTAAGCGACTCTTAATACTATAGCATCCTTTATAATATTTGTCAAGGCTTTTATCAAAATATAAAACCGTCCACTTTGGAATTATCATATCACAAAGGGACGGCTTTAATTTATTCTATATTTCTTGGTTTCATAGTTGGAAATAATATTACATCTCTAATAGATGACTGATCTGTCATAAGCATTACCATTCTATCTATACCTATACCTAATCCTCCTGTAGGTGGTAAGCCAACTTCTAAAGCATTAATAAAGTCATCATCCATCATATGTGCTTCATCGTCTCCTGCATCTCTCTTTTTAACTTGCTCTAAAAATCTTTCTTTTTGATCTATAGGATCATTTAATTCTGAGAATGCATTTCCTGCTTCGCTTCCGCAAATAAAAGGTTCAAATCTATGTGTATATCTTGAATCTTCAGGATCTTTTTTAGCTAATGGTGAAATATCTATAGGGTGATGAGTGATAAATACTGGTTGTATAAGTTTTTCTTCAACATACTCATCAAAGGCTTCACTTATTATTTCTCCTATTGATTCATTTCCTGTAAGATCTAATTTTAATTTTTTAGCTTCTTCTCTTGCAGTATCTACATCTTTAATACCATCAAAATCTATTCCAGTATACTCCTTAACTACATCAACCATTCTTTTTCTTGGCCAAGGTGGAGTTAAGTCTATTTCATTATCTTGATAAGTAATTTTTGTACTTCCTTTTACTTTCTCTGCTACGTATGCATAAAGATTTTCTACTAACTCCATCATATCCTCATAATCTGCATAAGCTTGATATAGTTCTAATAAAGTAAACTCTGGATTATGACTACTATCCATTCCTTCATTTCTAAATACTCTACTCATTTCATATACTCTATCAAAACCTCCAACAATTAGTCTCTTAAGTGGAAGTTCTAAACTTATTCTTAGATACATCTGTATATCTAGTGCATTGTGATGGGTTATAAATGGTTTTGCAGAAGCCCCTCCTGCTAATGTAGATAATACAGGTGTTTCAACTTCTACGAAACTCCTCTTATCTAAGAAATCTCTTACATATTTAACTATTTCCGATCTTGTAACAAAAGTCTTTCTTACTTCTGGATTCATAATTAAATCTACATATCTTTGTCTATATCTTAAATCAGGATCTTTAAGTCCATGGAATTTTTCAGGTAGTATTTGTAAAGATTTAGACAACAAAGTAATTTCTTTAGCCTTTATTGATATTTCTCCTCTTTTTGTTTTAAATACTTCTCCTTTAACCCCTATAATATCTCCTATATCATAATCTTTATATTCTTCATACTCTTCTTTACCTAGAATATTTACTTTAACAAATAATTGTACTCTTCCTTTATGATCTTGGATGTCTGCAAATCCTGCTTTTCCGTGACCTCTTTTAGACATAAGTCTTCCTGCTATCTTTACTTCTTTGCCTTCCATTTCATCGAAATTTTCCTTTATGTATTCACTATAGTGAGTAACATCAAAATTTTCGATTTTAAATGGGTCTTTTCCATTCTGTCTTAGTTTCTCTAGTTTTTCTCTTCTTAATAAAAGCATTTCATTTAAATTTTCTTCATTATTCATCATTTGAGACCTCCTAGCTATCTACTTATATCAAGTATCTTATATTGCATTACACCATCTGGCACCTGTACATCTACTGTATCACCTTTTCTCTTTCCAATTAGTGCTTCACCTACAGGTGATTCGTTAGATATCTTTCCTTCATAAGGGTCAGCTTCTGCCGATCCTACTATAGCATATACAATTTCTTCGTCATATTCTAAATCTTTAACCTTTACTTTAGAACCAACACTTACCATCTCAACTGATATATCTTCATCATCTATTACTCTTGCATTTCTTAGCATATTTTCTAATTTAAATATTCTTTCTTCGACCTGTGCTTGTTCATTCTTTGCCTCATCATATTCAGAGTTCTCACTAATATCACCAAAAGCTATGGCTGTTTTTATTCTTTCTGATACTTCTTTCCTTCTTACTGTTTTTAAATGTTCTAATTCATTTTCTACTTTTTTTAATCCATCGACCGTTAAAACAACTTCTTTCTCTGCCACTTGTACTCTCTCCTTTTTACTATAATATTTATTATCGTAAAGATAGAAATAATTCCTTATGCTTTATTATATTTAATCAAAATCAACTGCTTTATCTAAAAAAACTTTATTATTTCTATTTCTCCATATATGTTGATTATTATAATTTAGTAATAACTTGTTGTCAAGAGGTGGAAACTATGGTTTTTTTAAAAAATTCGACCGTATGAGTCCTTTGTTAAGAAAAAGATCACAAGCATCTTTAAGCGTATACCTATTATTTTTTATTAAAACATGGGTTAAAAGAAGCGAAACATCGTCATATAACAAATTATATAATCCTGTATTTATTGTATTATTAAAACTAAAGTTTTTATTATCACATATAACTTTTTTAGGATTTTTTAATAAAAAGTCATTTGCTATAAATAAATCTTTTCTTATAAACTCAATATGTTTATTTCTTCCTCTAGTTAAATCAAATATAATTTTTCTCCCTTTAATTTCATTTTTACTAATCAAAATATCTTTAAAATTAATAATAATATCGTACTTATTAATATTTTTTATGTTTTTTATTACATGGACAACAAGACCTGTATCTAATAAAACCTTTTTTTCTAATGCACTAAAAAAGTTTTGATTATCACTTAAGATTGTAATAAACTTTGATTCTTTAGCTAAGTTCAAAGTTAATCTTATTATATCTTCTGTGTCATTACTTATTAATAATATTTCTTTCTCACTTAAACGTTCTTTTTTAATCTTTAGTATGCTTTTTAAAACAAAGGGTATTAATTTAACTTTAATGGCTGTCCCATCACTTATCTTAATATTAGTATTTTCTTCAAAATCTATTATATCCAAAATATTTAAATTATTAAATCTTTTTGAATATATAGTGTTAATATCCTTTAAATTAATCAGTTCTAAAGCTTTTGTTACTCGTTTAATATATTCTTTATCTGAAGCTATGTTTTTAGTTGTAATACCAATACCATAACCTATTAAGTTATCATCCTTTTTATATTTACAAACTATCCTTGGTTTTATTTTATTATCTAACTTTTTATAAAATCTCTTTGGTAAATATCTTAAAGGTCCTTCATTTAAATAATCTAAATAATTATCCTTAGCTATTATATAAACAAATTTACCCTCCCATTTTAATCCCCCTTTATTTGCTTTTAATTAAATATAATTAACAATAGATACAATAAATTCATAATATCTTTAAATGTATTATATGAAAGGATTTTAATTGGTATTCCTAGAGTAAAATTAAATATATCCTTTAATTAAATCTATCTTTTATAATTTTATTATATATTATATGAACTTTTTGTAGATTTAAGTCGAAATAAAAAAAAGATGGCTTTAAACCATCTTAATACTTTATTATATTTAAGTAATTATATAATTCTTTTTTTAATTCTTCTTTTTTATCAAAAGTATTTAACTTTCCTCTCATTGTAGAAGAGTTAGGAAGTCCTTTAATATACCATCCTATGTGTTTTCTCATCTCTTTTACAGCAATATCTTCTCTTTTAACCCTACATAGTAAATCTAAATGCTTAATACACATTTTAATTCTATCTTCAAAATTAGGCTCATCTATCATTTCATTATCATTTATTAGTGAAAGAGTTCTTTTAAATATCCATGGATTTCCTCTACTCCCTCGTCCTATCATAACAGCGTCACATTTAGTATGTTTAAACATCTTAACTACATCTTCTGGCTTGAATAAATCTCCATTTCCTATAACAGGTATATTAATGTTTTCTTTTACTTTTTTTATTATGTCCCAATTTGCAAAACCTGAATAATATTCTTCTCTAGTTCTTCCATGGACTGCAACTGCCTTTGCACCGTTAGTCTCTGCTATTTTTGCTATTTCAACTGCATTTATACTACCACTATCCCAACCTGCTCTGATTTTTACAGTAACAGGTTTATTAGATGCACTAACGACAGCTTTAATTACTTTCTGAACTAATTTTGGTTTTTTCATTAACGCGCTTCCATCACCATTTTTAACTATCTTAGGTGCAGGACATCCCATGTTTATGTCTATAATATCAAAATCATTTCTTTTATTTAATTTATCTTTAACTACCTTAGACATAATATCTGGCTCTGAGCCAAAAATTTGAACTGCTAAAGGTCTTTCTTTATAGTCACTTTTCAATAAATTTTCCGTTTTTTTATCTCCATAATACATTCCCTTTGCACTTACCATTTCACTATACACTAACCCCACTCCATACTCTTTACATATCAGGCGAAAGGCCAAATCAGTAACACCTGCCATAGGAGCAAGGAAAATTTTATTATCTACTTTTATATTACCTATTTTCATTTTATCACCCCATAGTTTTATTATACCTATTTGTATATAGAAAAAAACAAGTAGTCAAAGTTAACTACTTGTTTCTTTCATAAATAATTCGTAATCCTTCTAAAGTTAATAACTTATCTATTTTATCTATCTTCTTTGACTCAGATGCAATTAATGAAGCTAATCCACCCGTTGCTATAACGTGTTTAACATCATCATTTAATTCTTTACTTATTCTATCTACAATATAATCAACTGAACCTGTATAGCCATAAACTATTCCAGATTGCATACTATTTATTGTATTTTTAGAAATAACCGTCTTTGGTTTTTTTATTTCTACTTTAGGTAGTTTTGCTGCACTTCTAAATAATGCCTCACTCGATATCTTAATACCAGGAGCAATAACTCCTCCTAAGTAGTCTCCGTCCTTCGAAACTGCACAGAAAGTCGTTGCAGTTCCAAAATCAACTAAAATTAACGGTCCTCCATATTTTTCGTAGGCAGCAATAGCATTTACTATTCTATCTGCTCCTACTTCTTTAGGGTTATCATATTTTATATTCATTCCTGTCTTTATTCCAGGCCCAACAATCAATGGCTCTTTTTTACAATATTTTATACTCATAGCTTGTAAAGAATACATAAGTGTTGGGACAACAGAAGATATAATTACAGACTCAACTTCTTGTAAGTTTAAACCATTATAGGTAAATAATCTATCAATTAGCATACCATACTCATCTGAAGTCTTATTTCTATCTGTAGATATTCTCCAGTATTTTAAAAGTTTCTTATCTTCATAAACACCTAGTACTATATTTGTATTTCCAACATCAAATACTAAAATCAAACCTTTTCACCTTCTTTTGTAAATTACAAATTCTATTGTTTTTTCAATGCCACCACTACACTGGTAACTATTAACATTGCTATGATTGTTTCTGGTATTCCATTAGTAAGTCCTATACCTAATATAACCTTACCTACTAAATCTGTGTTACCTCCTATTTTTTCAACAAATGTTTCTCCATATAACTTGTATATCATAAATAACACACCAATAGTATTAGTCAAAGTTCCTATAGCCGCTGCTATAACAACTTCAATTGCATGATCTTTTAATCTTTTATATGAATAAAAACCTACTAATAATGTAACTGATATTAAAACTCCTCTAAAGGATACTTGCCAAATACTCATTCCTGCTTGGTAGTTTATAATCTGTGTAATAAATGTTTTACTTAAATAAACCAAGGTAGATGCCCATATTACAATTAGTGTTGTTATAGAGGCTTTTCTTCCCATTCTTTTAAAGAGCACATAGGAATAATAAGCTGTTATACCTATTAAAACTCTAGGTAATACAGAAACTAAAGGATTAAAAAATATTGGGGATATAGGTGTAAAATTAATAACAGCATTAATAATACTAAATATACCAAACATTAAACCTACTAAAATTCCAACTATCGGTCCTTCAATTATTGCACCTATTATAACTGGAATGTGCATTATTGTATATTTAACAGGTCCTACTGGAATAAATCCTAAGGGGGTAAGTCCTAATAGAGCTGAAATCGCTGCTAAAACCCCAACAATTGTAAGTTTTCTAACAGAAACTTTCTTAGTGTTTGTCTTTAACATTTTAACAACCTCCCGTTCAAGTTCCCATAAGGGATACTAGACGTATATTTTTTTATTATAAAAAGTCCAAATCCAAAGGATATTGGCTTTAATACGTATATTATTCTAGCAGTTTTTATAAATCTTGGCAACTATTATTTTATATCTTTATAAGATAATATATTTTCATATTTATTTGCTGACTTAACGCCATTTGATATTGCCATTGACATTACTTCACTGGCTAAAGTTCCTATTAAACTTATACCTTCTTTTACTTTTCCTGTAGCTAATGTAAATACACTATCCCCATCAAACATTGTATGTATCGGATTAATTGATCTAGCTAAACCGTTTTGAGCCATTTGTGACACTTTATTTGCCTGTGGTTTTGTTAACTCTCCATTAGTAGCTATAACTCCTATAGTAGTATTTTTATTAGGAAAACCTGAAGATACTCTATGTTTTTTCATATATTTATAGGAATTTATAAGATTATTATTTTCATCTATAGCTCCAGCTAATAACTCATTTGTTTTATAATCATATACATCTCCATAACTATTAACACAAACTAAAGCTGAAACTATTAAATCACCTAGTTTTATACTTGCACTCCCTAAACCAGATTTCATTGCCTTTTCAGGACCTAATATCTTTCCTACTGTAGCACCTAGACCCACTCCTATATTTCCTTGTCTATTTTCATTTTCTTTAGCATTTAAACATGCTTTATATCCCATATTAAAATTAGGTCGTATTTTATGATTTCCTATATTAAGATCGAATATAACAGCTGATGTTACTATCGGTACATTTGTAACCCCAACATCAAAGCCTACATTTTTATCCTCTAAATACTTCATTACTCCAGATGCTGCATCTAGACCAAATGCACTTCCTCCTGAAAGTATAACTGCATGGACCTTATCTACTAATTTTTCAGATTTTAACAAGTCAGTTTCTCTAGTTCCTGGAGCTGATCCTCTAACATCTACCCCTGCTGTAGCTCCTTTTTCACAAATTATTACACTACATCCTGTCATACCTTCTAAATCATCTGCATGTCCTACCTTTATTCCCTCTATGTCAGTAATATATCCATTATACATATCCATTTTCACCCCTAACAGATATCTCTCCTGAAATTAATCCTTCCTTAGTTCCATCTGGATATTCAACGATTAAATGACCATCTTTATCTAAGTTTATCGCCTTAGCTTTTTTTGTTTTATTTCTTCTAATTATTTTTATCTCTTTATTTATTAATGCAGAAGAGCTTTTGCATATTTCAATTGATTTAGTTATAGTATTATATTGTATTAGCTCATGATAAAAATCCTCAAAATTATTTAAAATATTAGCTACTAATTTCTTTCTATTAACTAAATTTCCACTTTCTATTTTTAATGAAGTAGCCTTATTTTTTAATTCCCTTGGTAATTCTTCTTTATTAAGATTTACATTTATCCCTATCCCGATAACTATATAATTAACTTTATTTATTTCACCACTCATTTCAGTTAATATTCCACATACCTTTTTATTATTAATAACTATATCATTAGGCCATTTTATATAATTTTTAATACCCATATCTGAAATAGCCTTTGAAACAGCTGCAGCTCCAATTTGAGTTATATAAGAAGCCTTTGTAGGTTCTATGTTAGGTCTTAATATAATAGATAGCCATACTCCTTTACCCTTAGGAGAAGTCCAATATCTACCTAACCTACCTTTTCCCTTAGTTTGTTCTTCACCTATTATTATAGTTCCTTCATTTTCTCCTTTATTAGCTAACTCTTTAGCCTTTATATTAGTTGAGTCTAAAGAATCAAAATGATAAATATTCCTTCCTATGGTATTTGTTTTTAGTTTATCTTCTATTTCTTCATATGTAAGTAAATCAGCTGAATTTAAAAGTCTATATCCCTTTCTAGATACCGATTCAATTTCATATCCTTCTTCCTTTAATTGATTTATATATTTCCAAACGGCAGTACGACTTACCCTTAATTTATCACTTATATTTTGTCCTGATATAAAACTATTTTTATTTTCTTTTAACAGTCTAATAATTTTCCCCTTCATCTTTTCCCTCCTTTTAACAGTTTTATTATATCACTTTTTAAAAAAATTAAAATAAAAAGGTAACTTTTTAAGTTACCCTTCAATATCTTCTTTCTCTATATTCTCTTTTACCTTTTCTTTAATATCATCTGAACTAATTACAATTTCCTTAGGCATTGTATGTATTTCACTAGATTTATTTTCTTTATATTCCTTTATAGAATCCTTAATTTCACTATAGCTATCATATATTTTATTTCCTATCTCTTTTCCCTTTTCCTTTAATTTTTCTCTATTTTCTTCTCCCTTTTCTGGAGCTAATAAAACACCTAATGTTCCACCTATTAAAGTTCCAAGCATTAATCCTGTTATGAATCTCCCTTTACCTTTACCCATAGAAATACCTCCTTTATACTATATTATCATACCCTAAAGTGAAAATAAAAAACTGACCATATAAAAATATATGACCAGTTTTATAAATTATCCGCCAAAGAACATTAATAATACTCCTGCTGCCACTGCTGAACCTATAACTCCTGCTACATTTGGTCCCATTGCATGCATAAGTAAAAAGTTTGAAGGATTAGCCTTTTGTCCTTCCTTTTGTACTACCC